>CACYEP010000072.1 GCA_902773425.1 uncultured Erysipelotrichaceae bacterium
GCTGGCCGGATCTTGAAGTCTATGCGGAGGATGGCGCACATGCTTCCCCTGCCGGGTCAGATTTCGCCGCGAAGTGTATCTGGGAAGAAATCAGGGGAGACATAGAGCATAAGGCATTGATTGCAAGTCTGGAACGAGAATAATACAATGCATCACTCGAAAGAGCATGACCGTTCACCAGCAGCCATGCTCTTTTTCTTATGTTCCGTTCGCCCGGGTCTGGGTCTGAGCCAGCATCTGCAGCATCCTGATCAGCTCCGGATTGTTGAGCACCTTAACGGTACATAGATGATGAGCATCATGCTCTCTACATCTTTTTGCTTTCTTCGTCCAAACCGCATGCTTCCTTCCAGTGAATATCGAGGAGAGGTCCTCAGATTGGAGGGAACATGGAATGAAAGGAATGCGAAAAAAAGATTGCCAACTCAAGGTAGATCAAACTGTAAAACCAGAGCAGGAAAAATCCACATACGAAAAACAGAATATGAGCATTCCCATTAACGAAAAATATGCTCTGACCGTTCGTGAGGCAGCAGCATATTTCAACATGGGGATTAAGAAAATGCGCAGGTTGGCAGAGGATAATCTAGGACGTTTTTCTATTGAAAGCGGTAATCGCTATTTGATTTTACGTGGAAAGTTTGAACAATTTCTGGATCAAAACTCATCTGTATAAATGTTCTCTAATCATCCAGAAGAAATACTCTTAATCTGCCATTGGTAGTTGACTTTTGTGTCTTTTAGAGTGATTGATAAGACTGCCAAGAGGCGAGTATTAGCTGAAGGCTGGAGGACGTAATGGATTGAATTGCACGCTAATTCAAGAAGGAAAAGACAGGTGTCAACCATAAAGGAGGTAAACGCATTGTGAAAAAGACAACGCTGGAAAACAAAGAATTGTTGAACATCATCGAAACATTAAAGTTCTATAAGTTAAGCTGCAGACGGTTCTATCAAATGCTGGAGGAAACACCTCAACCACCATTTATCATATGGTATCATACAAGGCGGCTGGTTATTCGATCAGAGTTTGAATTCCATATGCGATTGCATCCAGACATATTCCAATGGATCAGAATAGATGAATCGTGGGGAAAAAGGGGAGGGAACAAACGTGGCTGAGCGTGCATATCCGAAAAGACGTGATTCAAAACACCGAGTACTCCGCACCGGTGAATCGATACGAGCAGATGGAAAGTACCAATATAAGTATTCAGTAAACGGAAAAATCAAGTTTGTCTATAGCTGGAGGCTTGAACCTACAGATAAGACTCCTGCCGGAAAAAAGCTAGGGCCTTCATTGCGAGAATTGGAAAAACAGATTGGCCGCGATCTTGATTCTTTACTAGACCCATCACAGAGGAACATGGTGGTGATGGAACTTGTGGAACGTTACCTTGCTACCAAAACGGGTGTCCGGCCAAACACATTAATCAATTACAATTTTGCGCGAAACTTACTGAAAAAAGAAGAATTTGCTTTGAAGAGAATCAGCGAGATAAGAACTTCCGATGCTAAACTGTTCCTGATAAAGCTACAGAGCGATGGGAAAGGGTATAGCACGATCAAAACGATACGAGGAATTTTGCGCCCGGCATTTCAGATGGCGGTTGACGATGATTTGCTCAACAAGAATCCATTTGCGTTTGAACTTGTTGGTGTTATTGTTAATGACAGTGTTACCCGGGAAGCGATCAGTAGGGAACAAATGCGGAAATTCCTGAAATTCGTCCATGATGACAATTGCTACTGCAAATACTATGAAGCGGTATATATTCTGTTTCATACCGGGATGCGGATTTCTGAGTTTTGTGGCTTGACCATTCAAGATATAGATTTTCAAAACCATGTTATCAATATTGATCATCAAATCATGCGACATAGTGATATGAGCTTGGCTATACAGGAGACAAAGACACATGCCGGAACGAGGAAGCTGCCGATGACAGCAGATGTTGAGCAATGCTTCAGAGCTATCATCGAAGACAGACCAACCCCTCGAATAGAGAAGATGATTGACGGACATAGTGGCTTTCTCTACCTGGATAATGAAGGCCTCCCATTGGTAGCGATGCATTGGGAGCACCGTTTCAACCATATGGTGCAACGATATAAC
>CACYEP010000073.1 GCA_902773425.1 uncultured Erysipelotrichaceae bacterium
GTTTACTATTTCAATTTAAAGGAAATTACCGGCAACAAATACGGCACACAGAATCCGGTTCCGTTCACAATCGTTGATAAGAATGCGGGTCTTGAACTGACCATCGGCTTACGCTGCAACGGTGAATATTCCTACAGACTCACCAACCCGATTCTCTTCTACAAGAGCATTGCGGGAAATGTCTCCGGCGAATATCGCAAGGAATTCCTTGAATCTACGTTAAAGACCGAACTTTTGACGGCATTACAGCCGGCGTTGGCGAGATTATCCGAAAACGGAATCCGCTACAGTGCTGTTCCGCTTCATACAACCGAATTATGCGATTACCTGAATGATCTTCTTTCCCCGAAATGGAGAGACGGCAGAGGTATCGAAATCGTCATGTTCGGTATGAACAGCGTTACGGCTTCCAAGGAAGATGAAGAAAAACTCCAGAGCATGCAGCTGGCTGCGGCTTTATCCGATCCTGCAAAGGGCGCAGGCTATGTCATTCAGGGCCAGACACAGGCAATGAAGGATGCAGCGAATAACGACGCAGGCGCAGCGATCGGCTTCATGGGAATGAACGCAGCGCAGACTGCCGGCGGTATGAACGCACAGACTCTCTACGGTATTGCGGCGCAGAACCAGGCGCAGGCACCGGCACCGGCTGCGGCAGATACTTGGGTATGCCCGACCTGCGGTGCGGTTTGCACGGATAATTTCTGCCCGAAGTGCGGCGCGAAGAAACCGGATACCTGGACTTGCGAATGCGGTTCGGTAAATGACGGAAACTTCTGCCCGAAATGCGGCAAACCGAGACAGTAAAGGTTTAGATCCTGACCTAACCCGGTCGTAAAAGACCGGGTTATTTTGAAAGGAGGCTACGCTATGAGTGAAGTATATGTACGCGAGTATAAATGTCCGGCGTGCGGAGCGGATCTTCATTATGACGGGCACAGCGATTCCATGTCCTGTGCGTCTTGCGGCAATACCTTTCCGGTAGAAAGTGTAATGGCGTATTCTTCCGCGCTGGAAGGAATGAAGGACAGTGAAATCGAAGACTGGGCATACTCGCAGACAAACCCCGAATTACAGGGAATGAAAGCTTATTCCTGTCCGAGCTGCGGCGGTGAAATTGTATGTGAAGAAACAACGGCGGCTACCGAGTGTCCGTATTGCGGCAACGCGGCAGTGATTCCGAAGGAAGTTTCCGGAGTCTATGCGCCGGATGGGATTATTCCGTTCACGAAGACCAAGAAGGATGCCGTGGAGGCACTGAGAAAGTTCTACAAAGGCAAAACTCTTCTTCCGAAGCGTTTCATGTCCGAGAACAGAGTGCAGAATATCCAGGGAGTTTATGTTCCGTTCTGGCTGTTTGACTGTGATGCGGATGCGCATATTGTGTATAACGCCACGAAAACCCGTTCGTGGGTTTCCGGGGATACGGAATATACAAAGACGGATCACTACAAGATTATCCGTTCCGGTATTATCGGTTTCAACAAAATCCCGGTGGACGGTTCTACGAAGATGGATGATACGTTCATGGAATCGGTTGAACCGTTTGACTACGGCGGAATGAGAGATTTCAAAGACATGTATATGTCCGGATATTTGGCGAACCGGTATGATGTGGAACCGGAGGACTGTCTTCCGAGAGTCAATGCGCGAATCCGCAATTCGGCGAATGAGGCGTTACGGCGTACGGTAAACGGTTATTCCAGCGTTACGGCGATCCAGTCAAATATCGATATTACGAATTCTGCGATCCGGTATGTGTTAATGCCGATATGGATTCTGAGCACTACTTGGAACGGGAACGTGTATACGTTCATGATGAACGGGCAGACCGGAGAAGTTGTCGGAACCTTGCCGGAAGACAAGGGGAAAGCAGTGCTGATCTGGAGTGCCATCACAGTCGGTTCGATGCTTCTGGGATTACTGGGAGTACTCTTCTTTATGGGAGGTTTAGGATGAAAAAGATAAGAAAAATCCTGATGATCCTCCTGTGCTTCGGATGGATCTTCTTACCGATGGTTTCTGCATTCGCGTATGATGTCTCCGACGGCTCTTATGTAATCGATGACGCAAACCTTTTGACGGATTCGGAAGAATCCATTCTTGAGGCACGCATCGCGGAGCTGCGGCTGAA
>CACYEP010000074.1 GCA_902773425.1 uncultured Erysipelotrichaceae bacterium
ATGTTCCCGCTCATGTAAAAGAAGAATCTTTCAGAAAGGAACTTGGGCTGAAAATGTAGTTCTACTTTTGCTGTCATCTAAGGTTAATTCTTTCATTATCGATACGTGCATCAAAGCTGTTTGCTACTAGTTCACCAATAGCCTCTGGCGGCGTTTGGTTGGTCGCGCCGATTGTCTCCATCAATCTGGGTGAAGGGTAGTTCTTAACAATACGTTTGCCCATGGTTTATCCTTCCTCATCAAAGATTTCCGAAATCTGCTTTTCCATCTGCTCAATAAGGTTCACGACCAGTGCGTTTCCCATCATGAAGCGTCTCTTTTTAACAGGCATCTCAATGACTTCACCATTAGAGAGGCAATATTTGGTGTGATCTGTCGGGAATCCTTGAATACGCTCTGTCTCCGCAGGAGTCAGGAGCCTGATTCTGCCGGTCTTTTTATCTTTTACGATATGTGTCGTTCTGCTGAAGTTACCCTCAGATGTAAGCATCGTTCTGGCAGGCTTATCGTAATCGTCGACCATCGAGATTGCGCCCTCAGAAAAAATATACTCGTGTCCGTTTGCTGCGGTCCTGGGAAGCTTTTTAGCACCCTTCAGATATTGCCATGTTTGTCTGCTCTCTTTTGGAAGACGTTCTTTACTTTCATTGCTATGTGTTATCTCTGGATCTGTATAATACAGTTTGTTCTCAGGAATAAAGAACTGCTCATCTACGTCACCAGTTTCCATAATATCTCCAAGTGTAATCTGTTTTCCTTCATAGACTGGAGTTGTTCTGACTGTATAGACGATTCCATCAATCATAACTCCAGTGTTTTCAAATATAAATTTAAAGTTGTCTGACAAGTCTCCAAGACCAGTCGGCAGTTTTTGGGTGCGAATCTTCTTAAAATCTGCACATTCTACAGGAAAGCTCTTTGCAAAGAAGCCATCTTCCGTCAGCAATTCTCCCATGCTTTTTTTCAAAGATTCTTCACTGAAAACAGGTGAAAACCTAACAATGTCCTTCAGCCTCTTTGCATAAGCAGTATCATTTTTATAGGCAAAGATAAAGGTCCTGCGTCTTCTCTGCTGGAAGCCATAGTCTGCTGCATTAATCACACGCCACTCAACGGTATAGTCCTCATCCCGGAAGCAGGCAAGTATAATACCAAAATCTCTTCCGCGCTGTTTTGCAGGGGATTTAATAAGGCGGTCTACGTTTTCAAGCAGGACAAAAGGAGGTCTTTTATCTTCTAGCACTTCTCGAATTGACCACCATAAGATTCCTTTTTTCCCTTCCAAGCCTTTCGATGTCGCAAGGGAAGATGCAACCGAATAATCCTGGCACGGGAATCCGCCAACCAGGAGATTGAAATCCGGAATAGTCTTCTTGTCAACTTCTTCAATATTCCAATTTGTTGTGTCATTGCCTTCTGTATCCAGGCATGTTCCAAAATGGTAAACGTAGCAGTCATGTGCGTACTGAGTGCTTTTCTCAGCTGGTTCCCACTGACTGAACCATACTGTATCCCATTTTTCTGGTTTTTTTATATCATCGAGCGTCCGGATAGAATTCAATCCACATCTGAATCCACCCACGCCCGCAAAAAGCTCACATACAGTTTTTTCCATACTTTTTTACTCCTAATGGGGTAACATGAAATAGAGAATTCATTATTACATATGCAACAAATATTACTTCAGTTCTTCTTTCAATTGATCATAGATGTAAGTATTATTTAGCCAAAAACATTGCTTCGGATATTCCCTTCCGTCAGGTAATTCATATGTATCATCTGCATTCCTACCATGCGGCCGCACATGGCTTACGCGATTCTCAGAAGCCTTGGGCAGATTGCTTTCTCTATGTCCGTTCACCATTGTAATCTTCAAACCGTCCAAAATAACGGACTTGGTCTTCTCCCATACAGATCTGACCTCTGTCTCCAAATCATCGTAAGGAATATTCCAGAACTGAGATCCTTTAAGTCTTAACACACCTTGCTCATCGTATTTATATACAACGAAGAAAAATCTTTTTTCCCTTAAGTAGTTTCCAAAAGTGCTGTCTTCCCATTCTTCCAATACTAATTCTTTAAACTTAAAAGACGGAAAAGACATGCTCTCCTTTATTCGATTATTATTTCCAATACGTATTGTTTTTATAGATATATTGGCCTTAACAAATTCCTCTGCTTGATTACCCTCTATCCCTAACATGCGATACGTCAAGATTGCCATAAGATTCTTCGGTTTCTTTTCGGTATCTACGCCATACTCTCTACACAATTCATCTACTGATTGTCCTTTGTGTTTTGCAATCAAAGATGTGACATAATCTTCAAAATACTGAACTTCCCGTCCTGAAACAATCGGTTCATATGTTGCTTTCCCTTTTACGATGTAATTATTCAGCACATATGTCATGTAGGAGTTCTTAAAAGCAAAGGCTCTAGGTTTTGCTAATATTGAACTGCATGGCTGTTTTCTTCTGTCCTTGGATGTAGCTGATTTTGTTGCCGCCCCCAAATACATCGTATCTGCCTCAGACAGTTCATGCGCCTTTCCGGCTTTCACTTTAGCAGAGATAATCTCAAAATCATGCTTTATAATCGCTACATCCTGGGGCGGCGGTGTAAAAAGTCTGGCGTAATCAATCTTATAGTCCAAATTCGATTTGATATCTTTGCAGTAGAGATAGTATACCAACAGAATAAGCTTGGATTTTTTCCACATGTGACTCTCTTCAAACGTCTCATTGACTACCTCGAAATAATCAATCATTGTGAGAATCAGTCTCTCTTTTGCAGAAAGGCTCCCATTAGCATTCTTCTTGTAAGGAGTCACTTTCAGCTCTACGCCTGCATCCGGAAAGTCAGGTCGAGCCTCACTATTGCAACTATAATGAAAAAATCTCTCTTCAATAAGCTGACCAAGTTTTCCCTTATTACTTTTCGTGACATTGCTGCCGGAAACAATATATTGACCGGTTTCATCCGCAGCAAGTCCTTCGCTTTGGAGATTGTCTTCATCTCTTATCTCACGAAACGTCTTTCCAATCATTTTCTGAGAATACTTCTCAATGGATATTGGATCCGATTTATCATATGCTCTCAAATAATCCATCGTTATCATCCCACTGTATTCTGCCCATTCTTATGTCGAAAATAACATCTTCAATCACACGAATGCACTCATCTGTGTTTTTTAAAATGTCTTTTCCCCAAAAATGGATCACTGTCCAGCCATCAAATAATAAAGCCTGATTCTTTTCAACATCTCTCTGCATATTGCGTTCAATTTTGGGAATCCAATAATCAGGATTTTTGCCTTTCTGCAGACGAGGTCGTAGTACTTCCCAATCTTTCCCATGAAAAAATTCGCTATCACAGAAAATTGCGACTTTATATTTTGTAATAGCGATATCCGGGGATCCCGCTATCGCCTTATAATTCTTGCGATATCGATATCCTTTGTGCCACAGTGCCTTGCGCAATCTTACCTCTATGGATGTGTTTTTTCCACGGATACGGCTCATGGCTTTAGAACTTTTTTCTGAAACCTCACCATGAAAACGCGGCTCTTTTGGCTTCTGCATACTCTCCTCCTATCAATCGTCCGGAAGAATCTCAACGATGTCATCAAGGTTACACTTTAGAGCTGTACAGATCTTGGCCAAGACCTCCATCGTGACATTTTCATTATTTGCCAGCTTTGCCATTGTGCTATTTCCAATAGATGCCATTGCTCTGAGGTCTTTCTTTTTAATATCACGATCAATCATAAGCTTGAACAACTTCTTATATGACACACCCATTCTAGAATCCTCTGTTTGCCATATCTACAGTTAATGTCAATAGCTTCAACTTGCTGTTGACAAATCATTTATGATTATACCATTTTTGCTTATGCCTGTCTCCATTATGGGGTGCTTTTTTCGCGGATTGGGATGTGAAGATAAGGTGTGAACAGTCAAAAAAGTTGACACAACGTCACCATCATATTGTAGATCAAGCAAACGCCGCTGTGCTGCAGATGCCTCTTATTAAATCCTTCCAAATATAGGCTTCATGAGCTCATGTTGACGTTTTGCTACAGGCTTCATCGTCAAAATGATATGTCTCAAATCTTTTTGTAAATCTATCTGTTCCTCTGGCGCGTTATTGCTTGAGTCCTGCGGAGTACATCCGCAGGCTTCTTTTATAAATTAAGAAGCCGCTGTACTGACGCAATATGTCCAGTACAGCGGCCTCTTGGCGAATATATGTTAATTAAAATAGGGGATTCTGTTTGTGAGCAGGCAGTTCCTTTACGCTGCCCTGTTCAGAAGATATCTCATCATGATCATCTAGTCTTCAAAATCGCAGATGAAGATCTCCATCTG
>CACYEP010000075.1 GCA_902773425.1 uncultured Erysipelotrichaceae bacterium
CGCAAGACGCCACGCGGAAGCCATCGGAAAGCCCTATGAAGAATGCGATTTTATCGTTTGCCATATTGACGGAGGCATCTCTGTCACCGCACATCATCACGGACGCATGATTGACGGCAATAACGCCGGAGGCGGCGAAGGCCCGTTCACCCCGACCCGCATGGGTTCAATGGCGGTTACCGATGTTTTGGAACACTTATATGGCGAGCCTTATGAAAAACTGAGGTCATATTGTTCGCAAACCGGCGGTCTTTCCAGCCATTTCGGCACTTCCGACTCCGATAAGATTCACAAAATGATTGAAGACGGAGACGAATACGCAAAGCTTGTGTGGGACGCGATGATCTATCAGGTCTGTAAATCCATCGGTTCCATGATGCCGGTGCTGAAAGGTCACGCGGACGCGATCGTACTGACCGGAGGCCTTCTGCGATTCCCGGAAATTGAAGAAACAATCCGCGATCGCTGCGGATTCATTGCGCCGGTCGTCTCGTACCCTGGAGAATTCGAACATGAAGCCATGGCCCGCGCCGGTTACGAAGTTCTCACCGGGAAAGTTACTCCGAAGACATATCCGGGCAAACCGGTATTTAATCCAAGCACAATAAAACCATCTTCGAAATGAAGATGGTTTATTTTTGAATCCGGATCATCTGCGCAAGTTTCTTGACGCTTTCCTGATTTAAATTCACGGTTTCCAGATAATATACGGTTCCCGTATCTTTACTGTATACATACATGCCGTATACTTCCGGTCCCGAACTTTCCAGGTAATAAAAGGCTTCGATTGTATCCTTGAGCATTTCCGTAAAATGAACAGCGTATCCCTTTTCCCTCGCGGATTCCCTGAGGTTCGCATATTCTTCCTCAGAGATTCCCGGAAGTTCAATTTTGACAGAAGTAATCACCGGATGATCTTCAGACGCGGAATACTCTTTCCGGTAGATGACTCCGTTTTTCAGGTCGGTCTTTTCCACGATCTTAAACGGCACCGGCACAACAATTCCCTTATACAGCATATTCGTATAATTGAAGGTCTGAACCCAGATTGAGTACGCTAAAACAAGCACCAGAACAATCACACCGATGAACTTATAACGCTTCAGCGCATTCCTGAATTCTTCACGGAATTCTTTCTCGTTCATATTCACTCCTTTGGAATTTCCAGATGTCCCTTATGCGAAATCATATATCCTGCGATCCGGTTTCCTTCCTTCACACATTCCGTAACCGTCTTTCCTTTTTGGTATGCGTACAGGAATCCCGCATCAAATGTATCTCCTGCGCCAACCGTCTGATATACCTTTACCTTCTTCACTGGAACGGTTACGCATTTACCCTTTTCATATACCGCGGACGGACGGTTTCCGTCATGAACGATCACGGTCTTCGTTTTGGAAAGCTTCCGGCAATACTCTTCCGGTTCATCGCCCTTGGTCAGGCATCCGAAGTCTTCTTCGCGCGATCCCATAATTACATCGGACAATCGGATCAGCTTGTGCAGATATTTCCGGCGGTTCCTGTTCAATCCGTAGGTTTCCTTACGAAGATTCAGGTCCGTGACAAACACCGAACCGGTATTATTCTTCATATGTTCCATGAAGTCCGTAACGGATTTCATTGTCTCTTCTTCATTGGTCAGCACCATTCCGCTGGTGAAGATCAAATAATCATCTTCCGGAATATCCGCGAAGGACGATGCGCTGAATTTCAAAAAACTTCCGCGCGGAGGCACCCAGGGCAAAATCACTCTTTCCTTGGCATCATCAATCACCGCGATACAAATCAACGAATCTCCTGACACACGCTTGGAGTATGTCAGATCCACGCCGTATTGAATCAGGGTTTCTTCAAGGAATTTCCCTGTTCCGTCATCGTACAGATTTGTCACAAGATACGGATTCGCGCCTAGTTTTCCCAACACCGACGCAACATTTCCGACCGTTCCGCCTGCCCGCAGGGAAACTTCCGCTTTCTTATTCGCAGATTTATTCACGGCATAAGATTTCGCTTCGGCGTACGGAACGATCAAATCCGCATTTAAATCACCGATGCACAGGATTTTCATTCAAACTCCTTCGCAATCCGGCAGAATTCCTTCACGCGCTTTATATCTTTCCCGATGATCACACCGTCTTTTTTGATGCTGGTCTTCGTCAGGGAATCCACTCCCCACGGATGTGTCTTCCGTATTACTTCTGCGACATTCTCCGGGCCGAGTCCTCCCGCAACAATTACCGGCACATTGACGGTTTCTATAATCTTCCGGTCAATATTCCAGTCATGTGTCACTCCCGCGGCACCGATTCCGGCAATGTTCGGATCTACGCTGTCCAGGATGATGCAATCCGCATATTCACTGATCCGTAAGGCTTCCTGTACGGCGCTTTCATCCGTAACACCGACCGCTTCCATCAATTCAATTTCCGGAAACCGTTCCCGCAATTTCTCACGGAACCGCACACTTCCCTTATATCCTGCGCAAAGATGAAGCACATCCGGACGCAGGTATTCCAATTGGCTGAAAATTTCCTCTTCGGTATCCTGAACGCTGATCAATACGGAAGTTGCCTTTCCTTTAAGCGCCTCAAAAACCGGCTTGGCTTCCTCCGCCGTGATTTCACACGGATACCGGTTCGGATTCTCCGGCGTATTCACCAGGATACCCACCCGGTCCGCACCGGCTTTAACGCATGCCAGTGCTTCATCTGCATTCATAATGGAATAGATCTGTGTTTTCATCATTATTTCCCGGGAAATGAATCTTCATTCTCCCCTTTTTCCGCGCTCTGTTCATTTTCAACCTGCGCATCCAGTGCAGCCTGGTATGCGTATTCGGCTTCCATCTCAGCGTTTTCCCTCTCCTGTACCAAATCATAATAGTAGATCCATTTGGACTCGAGGATATACGGCCGGACCAGCGGAAGACCTAAACCGAAAATATACGGTCCGAGATAATACGCAGCGATATACCAGCCGAAGAACAGCAAATCAAACCGGAAGTAGTCCATGCGATGCCCTTCCGCCTTACTCTTAACATACTCCAGAGTTTCATCCGTATTCCATTCCGGATGATCAAACAGGACATAATCCAGGAAATAGTACGAATATCTCTCTTTGATTCCCGGCACAACGAGCAGCAGCGTCCTCAGGGCGACACTGATATCCGCCAGTGCCTTTGTCTTAACAATTTGAAGATAGTTTTCCCTGAATCCCCGGAATACGATTCCGAAGCTTCCGTCTGCGCGGAAAGAGTTCACGATTCCGTAATTAAGCACATTGAAAAACAGGAACCGCAGAAGCAGCATCACTCCCGCACCGATGGCCAGATACATCCGCATGGATAGCCATTGTTCCCACGTGTAATTAAGAAGAGGCCTCTGAAGGAACATGATATAGATCCGGTCGATTTTTCCTTCCTGCGTCAATAAAAATGCGTATTGGAACAACTCCCCTGTCAGCAGCGCGCCGGTCAGGACCACCGACAAAAGCCGGAAATAGGCTGACTTTAAAACGCCTCTGGCTTTGAGACGGTATTCATAAAATTTCCGGAACAATTCCTCATTCATGGTCTTTGTTGAAATACTCCTTGTAGATTTCGTTTTTGGAGATCCCGAACCGTTCCGCCGTTTTACGTATGGCGGATGATTTCGATTCTCCTGCCGCTATATAGTTTTCGATTACTGTCATCCAGTCCTCGGATTTGAGTGTTTCTTCTTCAGGACGGTATCCTTCCATGACGACGACCATCTCGCCTTTCAATCCGTCTGCGATTTCCAGCACCTCGGAAACCGTTCCGCGGATAAACTCCTCATGAATCTTGGTTAATTCTCTCGCGAGACACATCCTCCGGTCTCCGAGAACTTCCAGGCAGTCTTCCAGCATCTTCCCGATTCTGTGCGGAGCCTCATAGAACACAAGAGTTTCTTCGTGTTTTTCCAGCTTCTTTAATGCCTTGACACGCTCCGATTTCTTCGATCCCAGAAAGCCGTAAAAGGTAAACGGTTGGGCCGGAAGTCCCGAACCGACCAATGCCGACAGGCACGCATTCGGTCCGTTTACCACCACAACCGGAAATCCGCATTCCGAAGCCTTGTTCGTGACAGTCTGTCCCGGGTCGGACAACAACGGATATCCCGCATCCGAAACAACCGCAACCTTCTTTCCTTCTTTCAGAAGTTTGATGATTCCTTCCGCGGATTCTTCTTCATTGAAAAGGTGGTACGCAATCATTTTCGTACCGATTTCAAAATGCTTGAGGAGTTTCCCGGTATTTCTGGTATCCTCCGCCGCAATCACATCCGCTTCCTTCAGCACCGAGACAGCGCGCGGAGTCATCTCTTCAAGATTTCCGATCGGAGTCGCCACCAGATACAGTGCCGCCCCGTCCTTTTCAAAACTCTTTTGACGGATCATTTATTCTCCTTCGGTTTTCGGAGTTTCATTCCGTCTTTCGCGGTTTCCCTGACGTCTTGGACCTCTGCGGTCATTTCTCCGGTCATTCCGGCGGTTTCTGTCCGGACGCTGCGGTCTTCTTTCCGCGTTCTGTTCGGAATTCTCCTGTCCGTTTTCAGTCTCCGGACGTTCGCTTCTGCGCTCCGGGCGGTTTTGCCGTCCTTCGCCTCTTTGTTCGGAACGCTGATCATTCCGGTGATTCCTTTGATTCCGGTCTCTTCTTTGATTATTCCGGTCTTTCTTTTCCCGCGGTTCCGGTTTCGTCTCCTGTTCCGGCTCGGCCTTAATTTCTTCCGCCGGCTCTTCAATCACAGGTTCTTCCTTCTTTTCACGAAGATCCACTCTTTGTCTGGTCGGTCTTCTGGTTTCTTTATCCTTTTCAGAAGATTCTTCCTGATTACGCGCCGCAATTTCTCTTTCCCTTTGTGCCTTCATGAAGTTTTGAATGTTGATGTCGTGTTCCTCATTGAACTTGATCAATGCCTTCAGATCATCCAAGGACATATCCACAACTTCCATGGAATTCGATAAACGCGCAGAGTTATCCAGCACATTCATCGAGGTAATACGGTAACGGTTTCCGTTATAAATCACGGAAGCGTTCATTTTCGGAAGACCCTGACGCAGAACCTTATAGTCTTCATTTTCATAAGCCAGGCAGCACATCAGTTTTCCGCACTGTCCGGATAATTTCTGCGGATTGAGGGCCAAAAGCTGGTTTTTCGCCATGTTGATGGAGATTGTTCCGAAATCTTTCTGGAAACGGTTGCAGCAAAGCGGCATTCCGCAGATTCCGATTCCGCCGACCATCTTCGCTTTGTCTCTCGGCCCGATCTGGCGCAATTCGATTCTCGTATGGAAAATCGAAGCCAGTACCTTCAGCAATTCACGGAAGTCCACGCGTTCTTCCGCGACATAGGTAAATACGATCTTACTGCGGTCCAGCGTATACTCCGCGCTGGTCAAAACCATCGGAAGCTCGCATTGGTCGATTGCCTCGCGGCATTTTTCCATCGCTCCCGCTTCGTCCTGGCGGTTGCGTTCCCTTTGCGCAAGGTCTCCCGCAGTAGCTACACGGATTACCGGCTTGATCACCGAATCCAGTTCCGGCTTTCCTTCCGTAGGTTCTCCCATGACCGTTCCGATTTCCAATCCCCGGACGGTCTCTACGACGACTTCATCATTTTTATGAATGTTATCGCTGTTGGTTCCGAACGAATATGTCTTTTCCCCCGGATGAAACCGGACAGGAACGATCTTCGCGTAGGAAACTTCAACAACTTCCTTTTCCTCTTCCATTCTATGCCTCCTTATTCAATTCATATCCCAATCTGTCGATCAACAAATTCGCGTTCGCACTTACTAACAGATCATCTTTGCACTGTAATAATACTATCATCATTTCCTTCGCGGAACAGGGTCCTTCCCGGAAATGTGCCAGGCCTTCATCCCACTTTTCGCTGATGCCGGTCTTGTTTTCAAGACAATCTTTCAAAAATACACATCCGGCGGATAGGAACCAGCTGAATGTCTCTTTCACTTTCGACTTATCCGTGCTTCCGAATGCATCTTCTTCCAGATAATAGACTCCCGCATAGACGCCGTGACGGAGATGTTTCACAAACTCCAGCCATACGGTCACGGCACTCTGATAGGTTTCTTTTTCCGACGTCTGTTTCATCATGTCGGTATCATCCACATTTTCCGCCAAAATATGCGCATCCAATGCCGTTAGTCCCATCTCCATGGCCTGTTTTTCCAATTCGATTCCCGAAGGTTTGTAAAACGGCACGGTCTTGCAGCGGGACACAACCGTCGGCAGTAACCGTTCCGGATTATCCGTTGTCAAAATCGCCGTAATCTTCTGTTCGGGCTCTTCCAGGAACTTCAGAATGCTGTTCATTGAAGACAGGGTCATATTATCTACGGAATAGATGATATATGCTTTCTCGCCGTATTCTTCCAGCGCTGTCTTTGCGCAATATTCCTGCAAGTCCGCAACTTCTTCCTTTTTTATCATCTTTTCCGATCCGTCCAGGATCTTGATATCCGCAAAGTTTCCGGTCCGGATTCTTTCGCAGACATCGCACTCTCCGCATGCCCATCCGTCCTCATCCGTATTCGGGCATACCAAGGACTGCGCAAACAAAACCGCCGCTTCTCTTTTCCGGGTTCCTTTCGGTCCCGCGAACAGATAAGCGCAGGAAGTCTGGTTTTTTCTTAAATCATTTTCCAGCATCCTGTACGCAACGGGCTGGTGTTCACGCATCCAATCTTTCATAACACGGATTTCAAATACTCCCACACATCCTCAATGACTTCATCTGCCGGTTTGTTGGCGTCGAAAGTCCGGATCTCATCTTTATACATCTCATTGATCTTCTTATAGCCTTCAAATACCTTTTCGTGGAAAGACAGTGCTTCCTGATCCAATCTGTCCAGGTACCTGCGGTTCTTTAAGCGGTCAATGCCGGTTTTCGCTTCAATATCCAAAAAGACCGTATGATCAGGCATATGATGTTCAATCGCAAACTCGTTGATCCGCAATACTTCTTCTATACCGATTCCTCTCGCATATCCCTGATACACCAAGGAACTTAATACATAACGGTCCGATAATACAACCGTTCCTCTTTCCAATGCCGGAAGTACTTTTTCCATTAAGTGCTGTCTGCGGCTTGCCGCATACAGAAGCGCCTCTGTCCTTGGGTCCATCGCGGTATTCTTCGGATCAAGAATAACTCTGCGAATCTGTTCCGAAATCTCGATTCCTCCCGGTTCGCGGGTATAGATTACGTCATATCCTTCTTTTTTCATGCGTTCATAGATTGCTTCCGAAACGGTGGTTTTTCCCGATCCGTCACATCCTTCAAACGCAATAAACTGTCCTTTTGCCATAGTAAAAACCTCTGCCATCTATTTTATCATAGTTGCCGTTTTTTTTCCTTATTACAATCATGCCCCGCTTTTCCGGCGGGGCATTGTCTTACGATTCAAATGTTACAGCTGCGTTTTTCAGAAGTTCAATGATCGGAAGTCCCTGCGGGCAGACACTTTCGCATTGACCGCACTGGATACAGTCGCTTGCTTTTCCGTGTTCTTTCGTCGCTTCTTCGTACATGCGGTTTCCGCGGCGCACATCATTCAGCGCCAAGATCTTGTTCTGTGCCGCCAGGATATCCGGAATGGAAATCTCCATCGGGCAGCCTTCCGTACAATATCTGCACGCGGTGCACGGAATCAGTTCTACAGCGCGCAATGCTTCCTGCGCTTTGCGGATCACTTCTTCCTCTTCTTCCGTTAACGGTTTGAACTCTTTCATGTAAGAGGTATTATCTTCCACCTGTTCAATCGTCGACATACCGCTTAATACCGCCAGGATGCCTTCA
The DNA here is from genome assembly GCA_902773425.1 of uncultured Erysipelotrichaceae bacterium. Taxonomy (GTDB): domain Bacteria; phylum Bacillota_I; class Bacilli_A; order Erysipelotrichales; family Erysipelotrichaceae; genus RUG11872. The sequence continues at coordinate 7,845 of CACYEP010000075.1, forward strand.
TGCGACGCGACGAACCGGATTGCCCAGGATGCGTAAGACGCACCCGGATCCGCTTCATCGAAGATCTTCTTCACTGCCGGAATCGGATTTGCCAGGGTTCCTCCCTTGACCGGCTCCATTACAACGATCGGTTTGCCGAACCTGCGGGCAATCTCATAGTTCCTGCGGGACTGTACGGATTCATCTTCCCAGTCCGCGTAGTTGATCTGAAGCTGTACGAATTCCGCTTCCGGATGTTCGGTCAAAAGGCGCTCAAGAAGTTCCGGAGATCCGTGGAACGAAAAGCCCATGTGACGGATTTTGCCCTCCGCCTTCTTCTTTTTTACGAATTCCCAGATCCCGTAATCTTCATACTTTTTATAGTTCCCGTCACCGAGCGCATGAAGAAGATAATAGTCGAAATATCCGGCTCCGGTTCTTTCCAAGCTGATTTCGAATTCTTTTTTCGCTTCTTCTTCCGTCACTCCGCCCATGGCCGCATTCAATTTTGTCGCAATGGTATACGTACTGCGCGGATGACGGTCCACAAGGCACTCTTTCATGACCGCTTCGCTGCCTGTATACACAAATGCCGTATCGAAGTACGTAAATCCGGCGTCCAGGAATTTGTCCACCATCTGTTTGATCTGTTCTTTGTCGAACTCCTCCGGATTATCCGCCAGACGCGGTAATCTCATCAATCCGAATCCTAACTTTCCGCTTTCATTTCCGAATTTGTTAATCATGTATTGCCTCCTTGCCGTTGTATGCTGCCGCAATCACTGTCCTGAATACCTGCTGGAAAGAGTCTCCGCTCTTTTCGCACAGTTTTTTGACACTCTCGTATTCCGGATAGTACCGCGTCTCTTCCGATGTCTTACAAACCTTCACCGTCGCTTCTCCGTAAACCGTCGGTACTTTCCGGAACGTCCGCTCTAAGACCGTACTGGTCATCGGAACTCTGCGGATTCCGATGGTTGTTGTTTCCCGGAAAATAATCCGTTCCATTTCTTTACGGTTCTTTTCCGAACATATTACGCTTAATAACCATCCCGGACGGTTCTTCTTCATATATACAGGGGAGGAATGCACGTCGAACGCGCCGGCTTCAAACAGTTTGTCCATCACGTATCCGATCGCTTCCCCGGTGCAGTCATCCACGTTGGTTTCCAATTTCATGATCTGCGCATCTTTACAGGTATCAACCTCTTCAATTAACATCGCTCTAAGATATCCCGGTCCGTCATATTCCCGCTTGCCGGCACCGTATCCGGTTTTCAGAACGCGGAAGCTTTCCGGAAGAGTTTTTCCTCCCCACAGCGCCGCGACTGCCGCAATGCCGGTCGGAGTCACAAACTCTCCTTCCCGGTCCATAATCGAAAGCGGGATTCCGTACTTTTGGAGAATGTTGGATACTGCCGGTACCGGTACCGGAAGGATACCGTGCTGACAGCGAACCGTACCGCGTCCCTCGCACACCTTCGTGATAACTGTTTCTTTTACACCGAGATTATCCGCCAAAACTGCAATCGAAATAACATCGACAATGGAATCCATGGCACCGACTTCATGGAAATGCACTTCTTCGACCGGAACTTTATGTGCAACCGATTCGGATTCCGCAATGATCCGGAACATCTTTTTCGCAAGGTTTCTTGCGTCGTCTGTCATTTCCCCGCTGTCGATGATTTCATATACATCGCTTAAGTGTCTGCCGTGATGATGATGCTCATGATAATCCGACGCATCCTCATGATGTTTTCCGTGCAGATACTGCATATCATGGTCATGCGGATCTTCCTCCAAAACCACATTGAAATCGCAGCAGTCCACCGAAGACTTCACTACTCTTTTTATCTCAACTTTAAAATGCCTGTCCGGAAGAGAATTCAGGGCTTTTTCCAAAACATCCCGGTCGGCCCCCAGATCCAGTAACGCTCCGACCGTCATGTCTCCGCTGATTCCCGATGCGCATTCCAAATACAATATCTTATCCATACTGTTTCCTCTTTTTATACATTATACCAATTTCAGTCTTCGATAACGTGCCATTTAGGCACAGAAAATCCCGTCTTTAAGCCGGCGGGATTTATTTACTGTTCTAAAGTTTTAGGAACTGTTCGATATTCAGCACGAAGATTGTTGCGCCTCCGACCTGAACTTCGATCGGATAAGTCGCATATCTTCCGACATCAAACGATGCCGTCGCAGGAACAACCTCGGTTCTGCGGCAGGATTCTTTTCCGATAATCGCTACGACATCTTCAACTTTTTCATCATCAGTCCCGATCAGCAGCGTTGTATTTCCGGCGCGAAGGAATCCGCCCGTCGTCGCCAATTTGGTTACCTGATACTTTTCAGCCGTCAGCGAATTTACGACCGAAGAACTGTCATCATTGGACACAATCGCAATTATTAATTTCATACGATGTACCTCCTACCTATTTATTATAACCGATTTAGACATTGAAACGGAAGAAGACAATATCTCCGTCCTTCACAACGTATTCTTTTCCTTCAATCCGGAGTTTTCCGGCTTCCTTGATTCCCGCTTCGCTTCCGTACGTCATCAGATCATCATAGGAATAAACTTCTGCCTTAATAAATCCCCGCTCGAAATCCGTATGAATGATTCCGGCGCACTGCGGAGCTTTTGCGCCTTCATGGAACGTCCATGCGCGGACTTCATCCTTTCCGACTGTAAAGAATGTGCGAAGCCCCAGCATCTCATACGCCGTCTGGATGATTTGATCCAATCCTGCGCGTTCGATACCGAGATCCGCCAGGAACATCTCTTTGTCTTCCGTGTCCATTCCTGCGAGTTCTTCCTCGATTTTCGCGCAAATCGGCAGCACCGGCGCATGTTCTTCATCCGCCAATTTCTTGACTGCCTGATAGTGTGCGGAACTTTCAGGATCCGCCACATCATCTTCCGACATATTTGCGACATAGATTACCGGTTTCACCGTAAGAAGATGGAAAGACTTCATGACTTCTTCTTCATCTTTATTTAATTCCGCCACCCGTGCCGGCTTGCCTTCCAATAACAGCGCACGGATTTTCTGCAGCGCGCTTAACTGTACGACCGCAGCCTTCTCCTTGGACTTTGCCTTTCTTTCCACTTTGGTGATTCCGGATTCCACCGACTCTAAATCGGCCATAATCAATTCCGTATTTACGATTTCAATATCACGAACCGGATCAACTTCTCCCTCTACATGGGTGATATCCGGATCGTCAAAGCATCTTGCGACATGGCAGATCAGATTTACCTCGCGGATATTGGAAAGGAATTGGTTTCCCAAACCTTCTCCTTTCGACGCGCCTTTTACCAATCCGGCAATATCGGTGAAGGAGAACGTGTTATATACCGTTCTTCTCGGTTCAAACATCTTTACCAGTGTGATCATCCGGTCATCCGGCACTTCAACTACTCCTACATTCGGATCTTTGGTCGCAAACGGATAGTTCGCCACTAAAGCTTCGGACTTTGTTATCGCGTTAAACAGCGTGGACTTTCCGATATTCGGAAGCCCGACAATACCCGCAGTCAGTCCCATTACTTATTACCTCCTGTCATAACTCCGTTATGTTCAATTACTTTCTTACATTTCCGCTCGAATTCGCTGCGGGGAAACAATACGCTCGCACCGCACCCTAAACATTTTATACGGATATCGGCTCCCATGCGAATAATTTTCCAATACTTTGACTTATGACAAGGATGTTCCTTCTTCATTTCGACAATGTCATTCAGATCGTATTCCATATTTCCTCCGGTAACACTTCATCGCGCTGCGGAACAGAATCGCCGTTGTAAGAGTCCCGATTCCTCCCGGCACAACAGACACTTCCGCATCCAAATCCTGTAATTCTTCAAAGTTTACATCTCCGCAAAGCTTTCCGTTTTCATCATAATTCGTTCCGACATCGATGATCACCTGTCCGTCGCGGCAATAATCTTTCCCGATCATCTTTGCTTTTTTCATCGCAACCACCAGGATGTCTGCCTCTTTGGTAATTTCCGGCAGATTCTTCGTCCTCGAATGCGCAACCGTCACGGTGGCATTCTTGTTTAACAATAACTGCGCAGCCGGCTTCCCCACGGTTTGGCTTCTGCCGATTACGACAGCACGCTTTCCGGAAACCGGGATTTCATAGGCCTCCAGCATCTCCATAACCGCTTCCGCTGTACAGGGGAGGATTGCCTCTTTTCCGCCGTAAAGCGCCGCAATATTCGCGTCTGTGACCCCTTCCGCATCTTTCGCCGGGTCTAACATTTGCCGGATTTCTTCATAATCCACATTTTGCGGGAACGGTTTTTCCAGCAGCACTGCATGGATTTTATCATCATTGTTCAATTCTTCCATGATTTTTTTGACATCATCCGTCGAAAGTTCCCGGGATAACTCGCAAAGCCGGACATCAAATCCCGATTTCTCCGCATTTTTCCGGATTCCGCGGATATATGCCTTAATTCCGTCATCATCTTCAGAATAAACAACCGCAACCGACGGTTTCGGATACCCTTCACTTACCGCCTGCTCAGACCGCCGCGCATTTTCTGCGTGAATCCATGCTGCACGTTCTTTTCCGGATAGTACACGTTTCATTAGAGCTCCTTTGAATCAACCCATATTGTTACCGGGCCGTCGTTGATCAGCGATACTTTCATCTCCGCACCGAAGATTCCGGTCTCTACGCGAAGATTTCTCTTCCTTAACTCTTCATTGAAGTAATCGTAAAGCTCGGTTGCTTCAGCAAAACTCATTGCATTTGTGAAACTCGGCCGTCTTCCCCGTCGTACATCGCCGTACAGGGTGAACTGGGAAATGCTTAAGACAGCTCCTTCGGCATCATAGATGGATTTGTTCATTTTGCCGTCTTCATCATCAAAGATTCTGAGTTCCGACACTTTCTTTGCGACTTTCGCCGCAATATCTTCATCATCGCCGGCAGTAAAACCCACCAGCAGCAAATACCCTCTGCCGATTTCTCCGTGCACCTTCCCGTCAATGGTCACATCTGCCTTTAAAACCCTCTGAATCAACACTCTCATATACGATCACTTCCTGTTTACAGGATTATTATACAGGAGTCTTTCAAAAAATACTTCACACTGTCTATTTACTTGTCAAAGAACGCTCTCTCTTTTCCTTAATATACAGTTTCTAACTAAGGATTCTTTTCCGGTACCATATCTCTTGTTTTTTATACAGAAAGACATTGTAGAGAATCATTGCCGCGGCGCCGAGAATGACAGCGGGTGTCCAGCCGTCTTCCGTATATAAAAGAGGTACAGCCAGACTGTTCAGCACCGGAAGAAAACCTGCGATTGCTAAAATCAGTTTTTTGCCGCTTTGAAACGCGTCGAGGATCACAAAGTAGCCGATGAAGAATAATACATTCGGCAAAATCAGATAACCCGCAACCTGGTCGGGATGATTCACTTTGGCAACGTAGACAGCTGTCGCGCGATGCGTGAACCACATTCCCGCAATCATGATGAATACCGGGAACAGAACGCTTGTCTCACTTGAACCCATATACGGCGTCAAATCCGTAAAATCCGGCAATCCCGCTGTCACCAGCCGGATCATTCCCCAAAACAGGATTCCCGCCGCAAATATTCCTCCGTCGATGATTCTTGTCAGCCACGCGTACCGTATCATCGTATTCATGTGTTTTTCCGGATTCATGCTGCTTAGAATCATATCACTCATCCCGGACAGCTTATCATCCACGATTTCACCGGCTATAACGGTCCCTTTGGACAATGATTCAAAATACAGAAACGTCAACAGAATAAGACCCAGCGAGAAATCCGGATGTATCTCTTCCCTTACATCTACTTCCGGAATCCATTCCGCGTGCTCATACCGCATGATCGCATTTTCCAAATTTCTTTTCACTTCCGCAGGCAGCCGGGATTTTGCCTGTGCTGTCCATATGTATCCCTTGGTTAAGACAATATCCGCGTTTTCTTTGGAATCCGCTTCCAAAAACCCGTCTGTTTCCGCAAATTCCACGCATCCCTGAGGCTCGGTAAACACTTTCGGCTTACTTCCGGTATTCACAAACGCAAGAAGGTGATCTGAAAACATCAGCAGCCCGGTTACAAGGAAAATCACTGCGATCCGGATCTTGGAGGATTTTGTCCGGTAGTGTTCCTTCAGCCGGAATAACAGATAGGAGTTACTCATGGTCATGTTGGATCCTTCCTTCATGAAGACGGATTACACGGTCACACAATTCCGGAATTCTCTCCTCTTCGTGCACGGACAGCAGTGTGATCTTTCCTTCTCTGTCTTTACGGATCCGCCGGATAAGCTCTTCGCGGTTTCCGGTATCAAGTCCGCTGAGAGGCTCGTCCAGTATCAGGACTCTCGGATTATGAATCACGGCGCACGCATACGCGATAAGTCTGGCATTCCCTTTGGAAAGCTCACCGATTCTCCGGAACTTGTTGTTTTCGAGACCCAGCTGCTTTACAATTTCATCCACTCTTCCGGGAGCCTCTTTTTTCGGAATTCCCTTCAGTCTTCCGATCAATAAAATCATGTCATACACCGTACTTGTCTTCCGCAGACTCCGCTCCTCCGGCATGAACCCGATTTTTGAGAGAGGATACTCTTCCAGCGGAATTCCGTCGATATCCGCTTCGCCGCTGTCCGGACACAACAGTCTTGCCGCAATACGGAATAAGGTAGTCTTCCCGGACCCGTTTCTTCCGATGACTCCTGTCACCTCATTGTCTTCCGCCCGGAAACTGCAGTCCTTGATCCCGCGTCCGTCTTTGAAGGTCTTTGTCACATTCATAAACCGCATCATTTTCAAATCACCCCGGTATTAATTACGCGTCAACATTCGATTTTCCGCGAAACACGCAAAAAAAATATCACTTTAGATTTCTTCCGTGATATTTCTTTCCTTACTTTAGATATAATCCGCGCCGACTTTCTGCGTTTACCCTGCCGCACCCTCATTCAGCACGCGCACGATGTAGGATGCCGCCGAAAGTCCTGCGGCCGCCGGCACGAAAATCGAACTTCCGATTGGATTCTTCTCTTTCCGGGTATTTCCTGTTTCATCCTTGCCGGTCTTTCCGTGTGTCTCCTCTTTGGAGAACACCACCGGGATCTTCAGAGACAATCCTTCGTCCCGCAAAATTTTTCTCAGTGCTTTTGCCAGACGGTCATAACTCGTTTTGTCCAAAGTCGTGATTTCAATCTTAGTCGGGTCCATGCGCCCTCCCATGCCTAAGGAGCTGATGAACGGTATTTTCTTCTCCGCAAGTTTTTTGATGAGCTCCGCCTTGGATGTCAGCACATCGATCGCATCCACCGCCGCGTCGATCTTTTCTTTCAGGATTTCATCTATTGTCTGCGTATTTATAAACAGGGGGTACTCGATGACTTCACATTCCGGATTGATGTCCTTGATTCTTTCCTTCATGACTCCGGTCTTTCTCTTCCCGATTGTCGACCGGAGCGCGATGACCTGACGGTTCAGGTTCGACTCGCTGACTGTATCAAAGTCCACCAGGATCAGTCTGCCGATTCCTGTGCGTGCCAAAGCCTCTGCCGCATAAGATCCGACACCGCCGATTCCGAACACTGCAACACACTTACGGCTTAAGGCTTCCATCTTCTCTTTACCTAAGAGAATTTCCAAGCGTTCATTTTTCATGGTCATTCATCCACCGTTTCAAATCGTCTTCCATCCGGGCCAAATCATCCGGGTTTGTGACATCATACCAGTTCTGAGGCATCTGATGACGGAACCATGTGTACTGCCGCTTCACGAACCGGCGTGTGTTTTTCTTGATTAATTCAAGAGTCTCATCTAGGGTTAGAGTTCCCTCAAAATACCCCTTCCACTCCTTGTATCCGATTCCGGCCATTGACTGGAAATTCCAAAGATCCGGATACTCCCGGATCAAGCCTTCGATTTCTTCCTTAAGACCCGCTTCGGCCATTTTATCTACTCTGCGGTTTATGCGGTCCGTCAGAGCATCTTTCGGCATTGTCAGTTCAATAAAGAACGTATCATACACCAATTCGTGCTTTTGAGCCTCGATAACGTCTGATTTACGTGTTCCGGCATTTGCCATCCAGAGCGCCCTTAAAACCCTTTTACGGTTGTTCGGATGAATAGATTCCGCAGCCTTCGGATCCGCACTTAAAAGCTCCCTGTAGAGCTCTTCGGAGGATACTTCTTTCTTGGAAGAAATGAACACATCCGGCTCGCCTTCGTTTTCAAACGCGTAATCATAAACCATCGCCTTGGTATAGAGTCCTGTCCCTCCGACAACAACCGGCACCTTCTTTTCCGCATGAAGTTCCGCCGCGATCTTCCGGCTCATCCGCTGAAAATCGCAGACACTGTAATTCTCGTCCGGATCCAGAATATCGATGAGATGCTGAACGACTCCGTCCGCTTCATCCTCCGTCACCTTCGCCGATCCGATGTTTAATTTTCTGTACACCTGAATGGAATCTGCGCTGATAATTTCCGTACCGAGTTTCTTTGCCAGACGGATCCCGACGTCGGATTTTCCTACACCGGTCGGTCCGATCACCATGATGACTTTATCCACGTTCAAACTCCTTCCGGAGATCTTTATCCGTGATTTTGATTAATGTCGGTCTTCCGTGCGGACAGTTAAACGGCTGTTCGCAGCGGTTTAAATCTTCCAGGATTTTGTTCATTTCATCTAAGGTCAGATTGCGGTTAAAACGCACAGAACCGTGGCACGCCATCGTCGCAACTGCGTGTTTTTGATAGTCAGCGCGTGTTACTTTACGGTCCTCGTTATACAGATCCAGAAGGTCCTTAAGAATTGCGTTTACATCCGCGCCGGACATCCAAACCGGGATTTCCCGCAATAATACCGTGTGCCCTCCGAACGGTTCCAACTTTAGACCGAGGTCTTCCATGAAGGAAGAGATGCGGTCCCATTCGTTAAATTCCGAAGGAGTCAGTTCAAGCGTCACCGGCATTAAAAGGTTCTGCATGGAATAAGGTTTACGATTTACCATGCGGGAAAATTTTTCGAAATTCGAGCGTTCCGCGGCTGCGTGCTGATCGATGATATAAAGTCCGTCCTCTCCTTCCGCCAGAATGTAGTCTCTGCGGTACTGTCCGATGATTCTCAAAGGCGGAAGTTTCGAAGACTTTGTACTATCTGCGCAAGATTCGTCCGATATTCCGGCCGGTTCCTCCGGGACTTTGGTCATTTCCGGCTCTTCCGGCATCACCAGAGGCTGCTTTGGAAAGAATTCATCCAAAGTTTCCGGCTTTTGCGTGACATACGTCACATCAAACATCGCCTCCAGCGACTGCTGCACCTTTTTCGGTTCCGCGGTTTCCTTGTCCGTATATTCTTTGATTTCATTTTCCTGTTTTACAACCGGTTCAGCCGCAAATGGCATCTTTCTTGTTTCTGTTTCTTTTTTCAGGATTTCCCGGATGTTTGACTCAATCAGGGACTCCAGCTGTTTCTGTTTGGAAAGGCGCACTTCCCATTTGGACGGGTGCACGTTCACGTCCACCAAATGCGGATCCGCCTGAATCTTTACTACCGCAATCGGATAACGGTCCGGCGCGTGATAGGGATCATACGCGCTCAGTACGGCCTTTTGTATTCCATAACTGCGGATCATACGGTCATTCAGATATACATTGACGAAGTTCCGGCTTGCACGGTTAAATTCCGGCATGGCCAATGCGCATTCCACGGAGAAATCGTAATCTTCAAATTTTGCCGTAATCGCGGATTCCGCTATATCGGCCCCATACGTCCGGTACAGTACTTCCTTTAAGTCGCCGGTACCGGTAGTTTCATAACGCAGAATACCGTTGCTGATTAAACGGAAGGCAATATCCGGTCTTCCGAACGCAAACTTTTCAACCAGATCGATGATGGCACTTCCTTCGGATTGCGCCGAACGCATATGTTTTAAGCGCGCAGGCGTCTTGTAAAACAAATCCTCGACACTGATTCTGGTGCCTTCCGGCGCAGCTTTCGGACCTGCATACAAGATTTTCCCGTATTCCACACGGATTTCGGTTCCGCCGTTTCCGTCATTTGTCAGAAGCGTGAATTTCGATACGGACGCAATGGACGGCAAAGCTTCACCGCGGAAACCCATGGTATGAATATTCCAGAGATCCTCTGTTTTGGAGATTTTCGAAGTTGCGTGACGCTCCAGCGAAAACACCGCGTCCTGAGGATCCATGCCGGAACCGTTATCGATTACGGTCATGCGCTTCAATCCGCCGTCTTCCATCTGGATTTCGATTTCAGTCGCTCCGGCATCCATGGCGTTTTCCACCAATTCCTTCACGACACCCATCGGCCGTTCGACAACTTCGCCGGCCGCGATCATATTTGTAAGCTGATCACTCAGTTTATTGATTTTTCCCATTTAGGACTCCTTCTTTCCGGCTAGCTCCTTTAAGTCCGACACCAGCTGCAGCGCCGCTATCGGCGTCATTGCGTTCGGATCGGTCATTTCCAGAACCTTGCGTATCTTGTCCAGATTCTCCGGCACTTTTTCCATCATGATCATCTGCGTCTGCGCATTGCGCTTGGACGCGTTCTGCGTTTCCATGACTTTCAATAATACTTTCGCGCGTTCCAATACACTTTCCGGAAGATCCGCGAGTTTCGCAACGTTAATACCGTACGAACGGTCTGCGGCACCCTTCTTAACTTTATATAGGAACGTGATCACATCATCCGCCTCATGAACGGTGACATGTACATTCTGAATCGTGGAATGTGTTTCTTCCAGGCTGGTGAGCTCGTGATAGTGCGTCGAGAACATCGTCTTCGCCTCAATACAGGTCGTAATGTACTCAACGATCGCCTGTGCCAAGGCCATTCCGTCGTAAGTTGCGGTCCCCCGCCCGATTTCATCAAACAGGATAAACGAATTCTTGGTCGCGTTCTTTAACGCGTGGTTCGCTTCATTCATTTCCACCATGAAGGTCGACTGTCCGGCCATCAAATCGTCGGAAGCTCCGATCCGGGTGAAAACTTTGTCGAAAATCGGAAGTTCGCACTTTTTGGCCGGCACGTAACATCCGATTTGCGCCATAATCAGAATCAGCACCGTCTGCCGCATATAGGTGGATTTACCGCCCATGTTCGGACCGGTGATGATCAAGACATTTGTTTCAGGATCCATGACGACGCTGTTGGCGATATACGGAGTATCGGAATGCACGCTTTCCAAAATCGGATGTCTTCCGCTTTCAATACGGAGATTCCGGTCATGGTTAAAGACCGGCCGTACATACCCCGGTTTCGCGCTCGCTTCCGCCAGGGAATAATACGCGTCTGCCTTCGCAAGCGCCTTCGCCAATCTCTGAAGATCCGGAATGTTCACCTTCAGTTGTTCGACAAGTTCCGCGAATAATCTCGACTCCAATTTGACCGCACGTTCTTCCGCGTGTAAAATCTCGTCCTCTTTCTCTTTCAGTTCCTGAGTGATAAACCGTTCGTTGTTGGTGAGAGTCTGTTTACGGATATACCCCCATTCATCCTGAACCAGAGAAAGGTTTCCTTTGCTGATTTCGATATAATATCCGAATACACGGTTATACCCGATCCGGAGGTTTTTGATTCCTGTCCGTTCTTTTTCCTTCGCTTCGAATTCAGCCAGCCACGCCTTGGAATTCTTACCGATTTTGCGGAGTTCATCCAGGTCTTCATTGTATCCTTCCCGGAACATTCCGCCCTCGTTTGTCAATACCGGCGGATCCTCTACAAAGGCGTCTTTGACCAGCTCATCACATGCGTGCCCATCCGGCACAGACGCGAAGTCTTCATCGATTCCGGACTTGCGCATAATCTCCAGAATTTCCGGTGCGGAGGACAAAGTCTTGTGTAACCTTACACAATCTTTCGCATTCACACTTCCCAAGGCGATCCTTGAAATCAACCGTTCCAGGTCATACACATCTCCCATCCGCTCTTTGAGTTTTCCTTTGGAGATGTAGTTGCGGTTCAGCCACGCAATCATGTCCTGGCGCTTCAGAATTTCTTCTTCATTTACCAACGGATATTCCACCCATTTACGCAGTGTCCTGGAGCCCATAGAGCTTTGGCAATGGTCCAAAAATCCCCAAACCGTCGTACTTTTTGACGACGTGCGCAATGGCGCGGTCAGTTCAAGATTCAGTTTGGTCGAATAGTCCATGTACATGAACTCATCTTCTCTGGATAAGGTAAGCACCTCCAGATTCCGGATCGCCTTTTTCTGGGTTGCTTCCAGGTAGTTTACCAATCTGCCGAATGACTCCGCAATTCTCGCATCTCTTATGTTACCTAAGAGTTCTTCGTATTCCGGTTTCAAGGTGTCATCATCGCACGAGGATACCGTCACACCGGATAAGCGCACCCACGCTTTGGTGCGCGCAGCCTTCGCTTCCGCCGGAGTCAATACAACCTCGCGGACATTCTTTGTGCGTAAAAATTGAATCAGATCCGTCTCATCTTTTTCTAAAAGATACGCCTTGGTTTCTCCGGTCGCCAGCTCTGCCAAAGTAACCGCGTAACCGTATTGGTAGTCATTCAATGAACCCAGATAAACCGACATGCGTTCATCCTGCAGTTCGTCGGTCGATGTACCCGGAGTAATCACACGGATGATATCCCGCTTCACAAGTCCGACCGCTTCCGCCGGATCTTCCATCTGTTCGGCGATGGCAACCTTATATCCTTTTTGGATCAGTCTTTGTATATAGCTGTTGACTGCGTGATGCGGAACTCCGCACATCGGAACGCGGTCTTCCTGTCCGGCATTTCTTCCGGTCAGCACAAGATCCAGTTCCCTCGACGCAATCTTCGCATCTTCCATGAACAGTTCATAAAAATCTCCGAGCCTGTAGAACAACAGGGTGTCGGGGTATTGTTCTTTCATGGAAAGATAGTGCTTCATCATCGGTGTATATTCTGCCATAGAAACCTCACTTCTTTTTATTATACCATAAACGCCTTCCGGCGACTTTTTTCCTGCGCCCGATACCTGAATTCTTTCTTTCTCTTCTTCCCCGTATAAGGCGCCTGAGGCATCAAAAAACGGACTCTCTATCGAAAGTCCGTAGGTCTTAATCTGTTTTAACCTCCGACGAGGTTACCACCGGTTTTGACATCCGGTCATCCAAGTATTTCTGAACCGCTTCATTTAACTTCAGTCTGAGGTGGGAACTCCGCGGTCCGAACTGAAGATCAATGCCTGCCCTCGTATTCACGATCCGGTACGCACCCAATTCGATCAGATGTGCGTTGTTCATGCGGCTCGGATCATATAAATGTACGGTGATGGAATCGAAAGTCGAATGAACGTACCGGATATTGGCGGTTCCGCCCAGGGCATCAATGACATCGTTCGTATATTTTTCATCTTTACGGCCGTCCAGAAGCTCTCCGGTCATATGCCGGTAATAAACTCTCGGGATCACAAGATACAGCACGAAGTACAGGATTCCGGCAATCAGAAGCCCGATTACCATGGATGAATAATTCGGATTCGGAATATACGGTATCAAAGACAACAGGTTTCCCGGAAGCGCATTCTGAAGCGTCCCGGTATACGCATAACCGATCATGATACCAAGCCTCGGCAGTGCCGCGTACAGAATAGAAACTCCGATCGTATGAATGAAGAACAGCGCGGGCGCGGTGATGGCCAGGAACAGGTTCAGCGGAACCGTGTATCCCGAGAATACCGATGTCAGGATCGCCAGGATCATCAATCCGGTTACCCTGCGCCGTTTTAATTTATCGGTGGTTAAGGAATACAGCGCAATAATCAGCGCCGGTACGGCGAAGAGGTTCAGGATATAGTGCGGAGTGATGAATCTTCCGTAATTGATCCGGGAAGAGTTCATTTGTACGAAGGTCGTCCATAACCGGACGTCTCCGATGTATGTTTTCCCGAAGTTATCCATCCAGGTTCCGCCCATCGAGCCGAACCAGAACGGTTCATGAAGAAGATCCTGCAGGCCGAAGACACTCAAGACCTGTTCAAGCATTCCGTAGAAGAACAGGTTCGACGGATTGTAGATATCCGAAGAGATATAAGTCATCATCTCTTCAATGCCTTTTAATACATATGACCATCCGAACGCAAACCCCAATCCGAACACTGCCGACCAGAATGACGCGTTTAACAATGACCATACATCGTTATTGATGTATCCGAAAATTCCGTACGCGAAACGTTTTCTGGATTGCTTGTAGGTAAATGACACGATCCATCCGATCACCAGCGCACCGGTCAGTCCGACAAACAGCGGATATTTCACGGTAGCCGCGCTTCCGTAGACCGTGTTCCAGGACATTCCCAGTGACGTGTTATATTGATGAACCGGAAGATTGAAAGGTCCGTAGAACATCATCACGATGTTGAAAAGGATATAACCGACCACACCGTTCAATACCGGGAACGCGTCTTCAAACCGTTTGGAGATATACCGTACCAAAAACAGCAGCGGGAACATCTTCTCCAGGTAGCTTCCCATGAACATCATCGACGCGCACAGCGTGCTGAGCCAGTCCGCTCCTCCGCCGAACAGCGAAAGGATCTGCGGGTCGCTGAAGAAGTTTCCTGTGCCTTTTAAAATTGCCGCAATAAACAGCAGTACCAGAGGATATTTATAAACATCCCATAAGGAATATAGTTTTTTCATTCTTCACCTCGTGTATATAATATAACATAGAATTAAGGAAGAGGCAGGAAGAATGACGCAAACAAAGATCTGTACGACCCAATCGGATTTCTTTTCGGTAATGCATGTGCGAAGCCGTGTTTTCATGGACGAACAAAATGTTTCCCCTTTGATCGAACTGGATGACCGGGATTTTGATGCCGTCCATATCGTTTCTTATGCGGACGGTAAGCCCTGCGCATCCTGCCGGATCCTGAAGGAAGACGGATATGCCGTGCTCGGAAGACTGGCGGTTATGCCGGAATACCGGAAGAAAGGCCTCGGATCCGAAGTTCTGAAATTCGCGGAAGAAACCGCAAAATCCCTCGGATACAGTGAACTGCGTCTTCACGCGCAATATCACGCCCGTCATTTTTATGAAGAAAACGGCTATCTCCCGTACGGAGAAACCTTCTATGAAGCCGGAATCCTTCATATTTCCATGAAAAAGGAGCTTTTATGAATCAGAATTTAGAAGTCGAATACAAAGTCATGGTGTCAAAAGAAGAGTATGACCGGATCCTGAGGGAATTTCCCGGTTATCATGAAATCACCCAGACGAATCATTACTACCACGGAAATCCGGAGGACATCTATTTCCGTTTCCGCGATTTAGGCGATCATTACCTGTTTACCCATAAGGAGAAAGCCGCAAAGGGGAAAATGGAATTCGAGAAAGAATTCCGGCGCATTGATCTCAACGACCCCGAACTTCTTTCCTATCTGGCCTCCAAGAACATTCTTCCGCCATACACCGAAGCCGCTTCCCTGACCACGGTAAGAAGAGAACTGGATCTGGAAGATGAAGCCAATCTCTGTATGGATGAGAACCGTTACGGAGATATCACCGACTATGAGATCGAATATGAAATCACCGGTGAAAAAGGATCCCTGAAACGCTTTAAGGAACTTTTGAAAAAAGCCGGTATCCGGTATAAAAAGTCTCCCGCCTCCAAACAAAAACGCGCCCTGGAAGAAGCGCGCAGAACTTCAGATAAATAACTCCCGGAATCATCCTCCGGGAGTTTTGATAATAAGTTATCCGGCTGTCTTAAGATGTACGTTTTGCGGAAGTTCAAAGTGTTCTTCCAGATACTCTTTTACTTCCGGCCTGACCAGCGCCGTTAATTGATATATATCTTTTTCTTTCGACAGTTCTTTTGCCCACATCGCAAGATGACCGACGAAAGTTTTTATTTTTTCCGTGTCGCGGACATTGATCAGGCACGGGAACCAGATGGTTCCGCCGGTTTCTTCATCTTTATAATACATATTCCCGCTTTCATTGACACGGCGGATGCCTTCATCCTCCCCAATCAGCGCCTGCATCGCCGAAAATCCTGATTTTAAAACACTTTTCGGCAACTCTAAATCCGGGATAGATTCCTGTAAAACAGAAACTCTATTCCTGCGTAAGTCTTTGTACAACCAGTCTTCCTGGGCCTCATTGTCCGTCATTGTGGAGGTCCAGTAGTTCAAACCAACCTTTTTTGCCGCGTTCAGAAGCTTGTAGGTATAATCACTTTTTCCGTCGTATGTGTAGGTATAACTTTCCAGGTTCAGCGGAAGTTCCATCCCGATGTCGGAAGGAAAGACCGGGTCATTGAAAAACACCACATGATCTATGAACAGGGAACTGATCTTATCCGGAACTTTTTTCGCGTAATCCCGGATGGCGGACTCGAACGCGTCCAAAGTCGCATACCCGTTTTTATCTCCGTATTTCTTCCACATTGTCGAAAGACTGAGACGTTCCGAACGGACATACTCGCCGTATCCGATAATTCCTTTTTCACGCTTTCTTCCCGGCACGTCCGTCTTCGTCAAAAAGAAGATCAGATCGCCCGGAAAGAACTTTTTCATCCGCGTTTTGGAAAGAGGACGCCAGAAGTTTAATTCGTTTGCCCCGTTGATCCGGTGATACTCGATCATCTCCCGGTCTGTCACATATATACAGGAAGCCATTTCATCACCCCGCTGCCTAGATTGCTGTATACTTATACGGCTTAGAACAAGCCGAAGATCGACCCGTCATCGTTTACGCCGATTTGGTTGGCGGCCGGAACCTTCGGCAATCCCGGCATCGTCATGACGTTTCCGGTCAGAACTACGATGAATCCTGCGCCATTGGAGATGCGCAATTCCTTGACGGTTACCGTGAAGTCTTTCGGCGCACCGAGCAGTTTTGCGTTATCGCTTAAGGAACTCTGTGTCTTTGCGACGCACACCGGTAATTGATCCCAGCCGAATGTACGGAAGGTCTCCAGCTGTGCTTTCGCACTGTCTGTCATCACAAAGCCGTTCCCTCCGTATACATTTTTGACGATTTTGTTAAGTTTTTCTTCGAATGGATCGCTTAATTCATAGAAGTTATGCAGTTCGGAAGGAATCTCCGTCATTCTCACAACCTCTTCCGCAAGCTCAATCATGCCTTCACCGCCTTTGGCCCAGCCGTTTGCCGCAATCATGCGAAGACCGTTTTCCTGAGCCAGGCGGAACACGCACTCTTTTTCAGCGTCCGTGTCCAGATAGAATTCATTCAGCGCCAGCACAAACGGGATTCCTGACTTCTTCAGCGTATCCGCATGTTTTAAGACGTTCTCAAAGCCTTTTTCAATTGCCGGAACATTCTCTTCCTTTAGATTTTCATACAGGACACCGCCGTGAAGTTTGAGTGCGCGGATCGTTACGACCAGCACTACCGCGGAAGGTTTTATCCCGGCTGTCCGGCATTTGATATCCATGAATTTTTCTGCGCCGAGGTCCGCGCCGAACCCCGCCTCCGTGACAACATAATCTGCCAGTTTCAGCGCGGTCTTTGTCGCGATGACGGAATTACAGCCGTGTGCGATATTCGCAAACGGTCCGCCGTGAATGAAGAACGGTGTATGTTCCAAGGACTGTACAAGATTCGGTTTCAGCGCGTCCATCATTAAAGCTGTTACCGCGCCGCCGACCTGAAGATCTGCGACGGTTACCGGTTTGCCTTCCCGATTCAGCGCCACAACAATTTCATCCACTCTCCGGTTGAAATCCTTGAAATCTTTGGAAAGGCACAGGATTGCCATGATTTCCGATGCTACCGTGATATTGAACCCATCGGAGCGTTCGACTCCGTTTTTGTCTCCGATACCGACTGTAATCTTTCGCAGCGACCGGTCGTTCATATCCATCGCACGTTTCCATAAGACCCTCTCCGGATCAATATTTAACGGATTTCCCTGGAACAGGGAGTTATCCAGCGCCGCGCTGATCAGATTGTTGGCAGCCGTGATCGCATGCAAATCTCCGGTGAAATGGAGGTTAATGTCTTCCATCGGAATCACCTGCGCATATCCTCCGCCGGTAGCTCCGCCTTTGATGCCGAACACCGGTCCTAAGGAAGGTTCACGCAGGCACCCCATAACCTTCTTACCGATCCGGGACAAACCGTCTGCCAGACCGACCGTAGTTGTCGTCTTGCCCTCTCCGGCTTTGGTCGGCGTGATTGCCGTTACCAAAATCAGTTTTCCGTCCGGCCGTCCTTCCAGCGAGCGGATAAACTCCGTTCCGACTTTTGCCTTATATTTTCCGTAGTATTCCAATTCACTTTCCGGAATTCCGGCTTTTTCAGCGATCTTGGCGATGGGTTCCGGCATGACTTCATGCGAAATCTCAATATCGGTTTTTGGCATGATACCCTCCATGTTTCACGTGAAACAATTCTTTTCTATATTATACCAAATCTATCTATGTTTTAGGCACGGATCGTGCATAGAAAAAGGAAAGCCTCAGCTTTCCTTGGTTCTTCCTTCCATTGCTTTGATCAATGTCAATTCATCGGCGTAGTCCAGATTGCCTCCCATCGGAAGCCCGTGCGCCAGCCGGCTCACTTCCGTATTTTTTTCCTTCAGGATTTTGGAAAGATACAGCGCCGTGGTTTCACCTTCCATCGTCGGATTCGTCGCCAGGATGACTTCCTCCACATTTTCATCCACTCTGTCCAGAAGTGACGGAATGTTGATGTGATCCGGCAGGATCCCTTTGGCCGGCGAGATTGCGCCATTCAGCACATGGTATACGCCTTTGTATCCGGTCTTTTCCAGCGCGAAGATATCTTTCGCTTCCTGCACAACACAGATCACCGCATGATTTCTGGAATCATCCGCGCAGATGTCGCAGATTTCTCCTTCCGTGATATTTCCGCAAATCCGGCAATACCGGATCTTCTTTTTCAGATTCAGCAAATCCTCCGCAAACATCTCGACTTCTTCTTCATCTTTTTCCAGAATCCGCAGCGCATAACGTTCCGCCGTTTTGGCGCCTACGCCCGGAAGACTCTTAAAATCTTCGATTAATTTCAGAATGCTTTTGGGATACATATCATTCACCTGTTACATATTACGCAAATCGTAATTGCCTTTGCCGAACATTGCGTCCAAACGGTCCGTCGGAGTTTGCGGCTTCGGCATTTCTTCCGCTTCTGCCGCATCTTTCTCAGTTTTTGCACGTTCCGGCAAGGAAACCGCGCCTTTTGCCGGAAGAGTTCCTTCTTCCGAACGCCTGCGGAACAACGCAATCAAATCTGAAGACTCATCGCGCGTTAATGCGATCAGATATTTGTCCGCACCGAGCAGTTCTTCCGCAAATTCCGAGATTCCCTCATCATCGGACGCGGAATTGATCTGATTCGCGATGCCTTTTGTCTGTACGGTTATGATCAGACTGTCATCCGCGCTTGCGAGAAGTTTCGCATTCGCCAGCATTCCCGCATATCTTCCGTAACGTTCGTCATCACGGTACTCGTTGATTCTCGCGAATTTCGAGGTATCTTTCGCTTTTTCGGATTTGTTGGCTCTTACGAGGATGTCCAGCATAATTTCTGCATCGGGAGTAATGTCCGCCGGATCTTCCAATGTTTCACGTGAAACATCCGGCTTAGTTTCTTCCGCTTTGATCGGCTCTACTTCCAATTCGCTTTCCGGAACACCGAAGCGGTTATGAAGTGCCGCACGGATTTCGTCCGGTGTATTCATGGAGTTCGCCGCATGTGTCCTCGCAGGCTTAGGTTCCGGTTTGACTTCTTCCGCCTTGACGGTAAGAACCGGTTCCGGTGAAACGGATACTGCCGGGGTTTCTGTCTTGGACGCCAAGTCAATCGCTTTTAACATCGCAATCTCGAAATAGGAAGACGCGCTTTCAGAGACCTTGTACTTAGCCATAGTGTCTAAGAACAGATCTACAAGCTGCACCAACTCTTTCGTGGTATACATGGACACAATTTTGTCCGCCGCATCTTTCGTCAGACGCGTCAGAAGATTTACGTCCTTCAAACGGCTGTATACCGCTGCGTCTTTACAAACATTCATCAAATCCGAAGTCAGACGTTTTACATCAATGCCCTTCGGCCAATACGACGCGACCTTCTTGAATAATTTCGCGGAATCCGCTGTCTTGATATACGCCAGGAGTTCCGTCATTTCATCCAGGGAAACCAATCCATAGATGGACGATACATCTTCCAAAGAAATGTCTTTGCCCGCAAATGAGATGCATTGATCCAGAATGCTCAGCGCATCCCGCATTCCGCCGGCAGAGAGTCTCGCAATCATTTTCAGCGCAGTATCATCCGCATTGATTCCTTCTTTTTCGCACACTTCCTTCAAATGTTCAAAGATATCCGCGTCGGAGATTCTTCCGAAATCATATCTTTGGCATCTGGAAATAATCGTTGAAGGAATCTTCATCGGATCCGTGGTTGCCAAGATGAAGATCACATGGGAAGGAGGTTCTTCCAAAGTCTTCAAAAGCGCGTTGAAAGCGCCGGCCGACAGCATATGAACTTCGTCGATGATATAGACTTTATATTTCGCACGCAGAGGCGCGTATTTTACTTTTTCAATAATCTCACGGATGTTGTCGACGCTGGTGTGGCTTGCGGCATCCATTTCAATCACATCCGGATGAGTTCCCTGCGTGATTTCCCGGCAATTATCACATTCGTTGCACGGTTCTTCATGAAAATTTGTGCAGTTTACTGCCTTCGCAAAGATTTTCGCGATGGAAGTCTTGCCGGTCCCTCTCGGTCCGCAGAAAAGATACGCATGTGCGATGCGGTTGTTCTTGATGGAGTTCCGCAGGGTTTCTACAATTGCCCGCTGACCGACGATTTCGTCAAACGATCTGGAACGGTATTCACGATATAATGCTTTATATGCCATAGTTTTTCTTGGGTCCTAACAGAATAATTATACCTGATTATTTGTTCTTACGCTTGCTTTTGAAGTATTCTTTCAAAATCGCCGCACATTCTTCCTTTAAGATTCCGCCGTGAGAAGAAGGATGATGATTGTATGCTTTCTTCCGGAACATTCTCTGCACCGTCGCAACACTTCCGCCTTTTGGATCATACGCCCCGAAATATACATTCCGGATGCGGGATTGAATACACGCGCCCGCGCACATCGGACACGGTTCCAGCGTTACGTACAGGTCGCAGTCATCCAGATGCCATGTGCCTAATTTCCGGCAGGCTTCATCGATGACCTTCATCTCCGCATGCCAGATACCGCTGTGGGTTGTTTCGCGCAGGTTGTGACCGCGCGCCAAAATTTCACCGTTACGCACAATAACGGCTCCGATCGGAACTTCGTCTTGCGAAAACGCAAGCCGCGCCTCTTCGAGCGCTGTCTTCATGTACTCTTTTTCCGTCATGATACAAAAAGCGGTACACACATACGCATAATCTTATGGCTGCTACATCCCTGTCCTGACCAAATTCGAATCACGTATGTTGTACCATGTATATTGTACCAAAATTCCGTCAGGTTTCAACCGGAATCAACGTTTTGAACACCTTCCTCTCCTTATCCCTTATAATATTGGCAGAGGTACACAAGTATGCTGAATGTCCTGTTTCTGACCAAAATGCCTGAAAAAGGCACTTTGTATTTCAAAAATCTTCCGGATACCAATGTTCTTTTTGACTCGCCGGATAATCTGTCCGCCGATCAGCTCGCATCCGTGGAAGCCGTGCTCGGCAATCCGTCCGGAGAATTAGTCACAAAACTTCCGAATCTGAAATGGATCCAATTGAACAGCGCCGGCGCGAACACCTACAGCTGGCTTCCGGAACACATCCTGTTAACCAACGCATCCGGGGCTTACGGTCCGGCTATCTCCGAATACATGATTACGTATGCCTTCGCCGGGTTAAAGAATCTGATGAAATATCACGATCTTCAAAAGGAAGAATCCTGGACGGACTTGGGTAAAGTTCCGATGTTCGACCGCTGTACGGTTGTAAGCCTCGGCATGGGAGATATCGGTTCCAATTTCTTAAAAAGAGCCAAAGCGTTAGGTGCGTATACCGTCGGTGTCCGCAGGACTGCGCATGATAAGCCGGAATATGCGGATGAACTTGTCACTTACAGCGAACTGGAAGACATCCTTCCCCGCGCGGATATCTTAGGAATGTCCTTGCCGGAAACTGCGGAAACAACCGGCATCATGAACCGCAACAGACTTTCCGAGATGAAAAAAGATTCCGTTTTGATCAATGTAGGACGCGGAAGCGCGATTGTAACAGAGGATTTGGAAAACCTTGTGCGGGAGGGAATGTTCCGTGCCGTATTCTTAGATGTCACGGATCCCGAACCGCTGCCGGAGGGTCATCCGCTATGGAAGGAAGACCGTGTTTATATCACTCCGCACATTACCGGAAAATTCAACTCCGAGACTACCTTCGAAAACATTGTGGACATTTTCCTGACGAATCTTCGGCATTACCGCAATCACGAACCGCTGGAACATGTCGTCAACCGGACTCTCGGGTACTAGTTGATAATAATTTCACAAATTATTCGTCATTGAACGGTGTTAACTGAACTCATATAATTATCCTGGCAGAGGTATCTTATGAACTGGAATGAACTACTTGAAAAACTAAAAGACGGCGGGATCAAAATAATCGGCAGTCTTCTGTTGATTATATTGACGTTTGTCGCCGCGAATTTGATTTTAAAAGCAATCTCAAGCTATACAAGAAGAACCATTGATAAAGCGAACCAAATGGAAGACAAAGCGCACGGCAAGCAAATCGTCACGGTCATGTCGATTTTGCGCAGTGTCAGCCGTTACCTTCTGTACTTCTTCGCCATCATGATTTCTTTGAATATCATGGGCTTCGGCGCCAACCTCAACAACGTCCTGGTTACCGCCGGCGTCGGAAGCTTGATTCTCTCCTTCGGAGCGCAGTCCTTCATCAAAGATGTCGTCGCGGGGCTGTTTCTGATTTTTGAGAAACAATACTCGGTCGGAGATTTTGTGAAGCTCGGAGACTATACCGGCACGGTTACCGGAGTCGCCACGCGCGTTACCTATTTAACCACGGTGGACGGCACCAAGGTAATCATCCCGAACGGGTCGATTCCTTCGGTCATCAATTACGGCAACAAATTCAACCAGGCGAAAATCGTCGTTCCGACGCCGTACGAAGCGAATACCGCGGAGTTAATAGAAAAGATTACCGGATGGCTGAATGAGTACTACAGGGAAAATAAAGAGAATTTTGTAGAACCTCCGCAGGTTCTCGGTGTTTCCGAATTCAATGCCAGCAGCGTCGATCTGACCGTCGTCGGCAAAGTATTGCCGCTGAAACAATGGCAGACCGAACGTGATTGGCGTTTGTTGATCAAAAAACATTTCGACGAAGAAGGTATCTCCATACCGTACCAGACCGTAACGGTCATCAAATCCGAGCCAAGCGAAAAGGACGCGTGATGCGTCCTTTCGTTTACTTAGGGTTGTTGTTGTTGGCGCTGAAGATCCGGACTACTTCATCAAAAGAGATACTGTCGCAAAGATATTTATATACCTTTCCGTCTTTTCTCGTGTAAATTCCGTAATACCCAACTTTAAATCTTGCGCCTTTCCACATCTTGTCATACGGATACATTTCCAATTTCGCAGAATCCGCAAACTTCAGAATCACCGGTTCACCTTCCGGATTTCCGGTTGCCGGTCTGGTATACGCATCAGAGATCAAGGTAGCAAAGAACATGTTGGAACTTTCCAAAGTGACGATACACACCTCATCTTTATAGTATGCGTACGTTCCTTCCTTGCCGTCGGTTGCGCGGTAAAGCCGGTCAGATTTCGCAAAGCTGTCGGAAACATCGCGGACATACCAATGATATTGAAGAACCGCGAGTTCCGTCACAGCAAACAGGATAAGGCACCCAATCAGAAATACGATAGGTATCCCGGCTTTCAGAAAGAATTTCTTATCGTATTTAACAGATTTCGAGGTCATGATTTATTTAACCGGCGTAATGACCGTCTTTCCGCCCATGTATTTCTGTAACGGAGCCGGGATTTTCACCGAACCGTCTGCCTGAAGGTTATTCTCCAGTAACGCGATCAGCATTCTAGGCGGAGCTACACAGGTGTTGTTGAGGGTATGCGGGAAGTATTTCTTTCCGTCCGGACCGTTCACGCGGATACCGAGACGTCTTGCCTGGCAATCTGTCAGGTTCGAGCAGCTTCCGACTTCAAAATATTTCTTCTGACGCGGGCTCCAAGCCTCTACGTCCACCGACTTCGTCTTTAAGTCCGCCAGATCTCCCGAGCAGCACTCCAATGCACGTACCGGAATATCTAACGAACGGAAGAACTCAACGGTATTCATATAGAGTTTCTTGAACCATTCCATGGACTCTTCCGGCTTGCAGATGACGACCATTTCCTGTTTTTCAAATTGATGAATACGGTAAACACCGCGTTCTTCAATACCGTGTGCGCCTTTTTCCTTGCGGAAGCACGGGCTGTAGGAAGTCATGGTCTGCGGCAAAGCAGATTCCGGCAGGATCTGACCGATATAGCGGCCGATCATCGAATGTTCGGAAGTACCGATCAGGTAGAGATCTTCGCCTTCGATTTTGTACATCATGGAATCCATTTCCGCGAAACTCATAACGCCCGTGACAACATTTCCGTGGATCATATACGGCGGAATGCAATACGTGAATCCCTTCTGATCAATCATGAAATCTCTTCCGTAACTCAAGCACGCGGAATGAAGACGCGCGATATCGCCGGTCAGATAGTAGAATCCGTTTCCTGCGACTCTTCCTGCGCTGTCCATATCCACGCCGTTGAAACGTTCCATGATTTCCGTATGATACGGAATCGGGAAATCCGGTACAACCGGTTCGCCGAAACGTTCGATTTCCACATTTTCCGAATCGTCTTTACCGATCGGTACGGACGGGTCGATGATATTCGGAATGATCATCTGGATTGCTTTCGCGTTTTCGTAGAGTTCATTCTCTTTCTTTTCGTTTTCCGTTAATTCGTTCCCGATTTCTTTGACTTCCGCTTTCACTTTTTCCGCTTCTTCGCGTAAGCCTTTGGCCATCAGGCCGCCGATTTCCTTGGATAATGTGTTGCGCTTGGAACGCAGATCATCATCCTTGGTCTTCATGGCGCGGTATTCTTCATCCAGCCGGATCAGTTCATCGACTTTTTCGACTTTTTCGAACTGGAATTTCTTCCGGCAGTTCTCTTTGACCAATTCCGCATTATCGCGGATAAATTTCATATCAAGCATTTTCTTCCGTCTCCTTGTTTTCCGGTTCTTCCGGTGTTTCCGCGGCCGGTTCTTCCGCCTGCGGTGCTACAACTTCCATCGCGGATACCTTGCAGTTATCCTGCACATTGATCAAACGTACACCCTGGGTGTTACGTCCGTGCTCCGACACCGTAAGAAGGGATATACGAATCATAATACCCGCGTCGGTAATAATCAATAAGTCTTCATCTCCGTTTACCGCGCAAAGCGATACCAGCGGTCCGTTCTTCGCCGTAATATTCACGGTGCGGACACCCTTCGCGCCGCGTTTGGTCAAACGGTATTCCTCTAACGGAGTCTTCTTTCCGTATCCGTTTTCGGTAACGGACAGCAGGAAGGAGCCTTCCTTATCCGTCGCCATTCCGACAACGCGCGAACCTTCCGGATTGAATCCCTTCACGCCTGCCGCGTTTCTGCCCATAACACGGACATCGCTTTCGTTGAAGCGGACAGCCTTTCCGTTGGAACCTGCCAGGATAATTTCATCATGACCGCCTGTCAGCTTGACGCCGAACAGTTCGTCTCCGTCATTCAAAGAAATCGCAATCTTACCGTTGGCGCGGATCGAATCGAATTCCGACAGCGGTGTACGTTTTACGATACCCTGTACGGTCGAGAAGAATAAGTACTTGCCTTCGTCGTTCGGGTTTGCCGCAACCAGGGCTTTTACCTTTTCTCCGTCATCCATCTTTAAGAGGTTGACAATCGGAAGTCCCTTGCCGGTTCTGCCTCCGGAAGGCACCTGGTATCCCTTGATGCGGAATACGCGGCCCTTATTCGTGTAGCACAATAACCAGCTGTGCGTGGACATCGAGATGACCTGGTCGATAATGTCATCGTTGTTCAAAGTCATACCCTTGACGCCGCGTCCTCCGCGGTTTTGCGTACGGTAGGTATCCAGCGTCAGACGCTTGATATATCCGCCTTTAGTCATTGTAACAACGATATCTTCCACCGGGATCAGATCTTCATCCTCGAAGGTTGCTTCGCCTTCGATGATTTCGGTTCTGCGTTCATCTCCGTAGCGGTTCTTGATGTCGATCAATTCCGACTTGATGATTTCAATGACACGGGAATGATGATTCAGGATGTCCTTGAAATCTTCAATCATCGGCAGTAATTCGTTGTATTCATCTTCCAGACGTTTTCTCTGTAAGCCCAGGAGTCTTCTCATCTGCATATCCAGAATAGCTTTGCACTGGATGGAATCCAAACCGAACTGGTCCATCATGCGGTTTGTCGCTTCTTCGTCGTTAGCGGAAGTTTCGATGATATTGATGATTTCATGAATATGATCGATGGCTTTCAGAAGTCCTTCCAGAATGTGAGCTCTGTCTTCCGCAACTTTCAGATCATAGCGCGTGCGGCGTGTCACAATATCTACCTGATGGTTGATATAGACTTCCAGCATCTGTTTTAAATTCATGACATGCGGAACATTGTTGACGACCGCCAGCATATTTATACCGAAGCTTACCTGCAGCGGAGTTAATTTAAACAATTGGTTCAGCAGCACTTCCGGCTGGACATCCTTGCGCAATTCCATCAGAATCGAAATGCCTTCAGAACTGGAAACATCCTTTAAATCGGTAATGCCTTCGACAATTTTATCTTTCGCAAGATCACCGATTTTCTTGACTAATTCAGACTTGTTGACGGCATACGGAACTTCCGTGAATTCGATTTGATGCTTGCCGTTTTCAAGTTCGGTCACATTGTATTTGGAGCGGATAATAATGGATCCGCGTCCGGTTTCATAGGCCTTGCGGATTCCCGCGCGTCCGATGATCTGCGCACCGGTCGGAAAATCCGGACCGCTGATATAGTTGGTCATCAGTTCCGGAATCGTAATCTCCGGATTTTCCATGACCGCAATTGTCGCATCCACCACTTCCTTCAGGTTGTGCGAAGGAATGTTGGTGGCCATGCCGACCGCGATACCGGTTGTGCCGTTGACCAACAGGTTCGGGAAATGTGCCGGCAGAATCGTCGGTTCTTTTTCTTCCCCGTCGTAGTTATCGACCATGTCCACAGTATTCTTCTTCATATCGCGGACCATCTCCATGGAAATCTTGGACATGCGGGCCTCGGTATAACGCTGAGCCGCCGCACCGTCTCCGTCCATGTTGCCGAAGTTTCCGTGTCCGTCTACTAACGGATAACGGTAACTGAACGGCTGGGCCATACGCACCAGTGCTTCATAAATTGAAGAGTCTCCGTGCGGATGATATTTACCCATGACTTCACCCGTAATACGGGCGCTCTTTTTATAACCGCTGGAAGCGTTGATTCCCATTTCCGCCATACCGTACAGAATACGGCGCTGAACCGGTTTTAAACCGTCTCTGGCATCCGGTAAAGCACGCTGCACGATAACGCTCATGGCATAGCTTAAGAAGGAATCACGGACTTCGGAAGAGATATTTACTTCCTTGATTTTGTCGGTGCCGGATTCATTGGTTACCGGTTTGATATTCATTTCATCCATAACTGCACCTCCTACAAATCAATATCCTTGACGAAATGCGCGTTCTTCATAATGAAGGCCTTGCGCGGTTCGACTTCTTCGCCCATCAGCATCTCGAAGACCTGATCGGCTTCCATCGCGTTTTCAATGTTTACTTTGACTAAAGTTCTGGTTTCCGGATCCATGGTGGTTTCAAACAGCTGGTCGGCATCCATTTCACCCAAACCTTTGTAACGCTGGATTTCATATTTATCCACGTAAATCTTTTTAAGATCTTCCAACTGTTCATCGGAATACGCGTAATCCAGGCGTTTTCCCTTCTGTATGCGGAATAAAGGCGGTTGGGCAAAGTAGACATAGCCCCCTTCGATAATCGGCCGTAAGAAGCGGTAGAAGAACGTTAACAACAGAATGCGGATATGCGCTCCGTCGACATCGGCATCGGACATAATGATGACTTTGTGATAACGGAGTTTATCAATATTGAAATCTTCGCCGACACCGGTTCCGAACGCCGTGATCATCGTCTTGATTTCCGCGTTATCGAAAATCCGGTGCATACCTGCCTTTTCGACGTTCAGAATCTTACCTCTTAACGGTAAGATTGCCTGCGTGCGGCGGTTTCTCCCCTCCGTCGCGCTTCCTCCTGCGGAATCCCCCTCGACGATAAAGATTTCGGATTCTTCCGGATTGCGGGAGATGCAGTCACGGAGTTTTCCCGGCAATGCGGTGAATTCCAAAGGACTCTTGCGTCTTGTCGCTTCACGCGCTTTCTTCGCTGCCTGACGGGCATTGCTGGCGAGCAATCCTTTTTCAACGATTACGCGCGCTTCCTTCGGATTTTCCATCAGATAACGCTCAAACTGCGTTCCGAAGACATTGGATACGATTTTACGGACTTCGGAGTTTCCGAGCTTCGTCTTGGTTTGTCCTTCATATTCCGGATTCGGATGTTTCACGGAAACAATCGCTACGATACCTTCGCGAACATCGTCTCCGGTCAGGTTTTCATCTTTGTCTTTTAAGATGCCTGCCTTGCGTCCGTACTTGTTGATGACGCGGGACAGGGTCATGCGGAAGCCTTCTTCATGGGTTCCGCCTTCATGCGTATTGACGTTGTTGCAGTAGCAATACACATAACGGTTGAATCCGTCATTGTACTGGAATGCGACTTCTACCAGGATATCGTCTTCTTCACCTTCGAAATACAAAGGTTCCGGCATAATGGTCGTCTTACCTTTCTGCAGGTATCCGACATATTCCTTGATGCCTCCCTTATATTGGAAGACTTCGGTTTTTTCCTGGTCATCTTCCAGACGTTCATCCGTGAAGACGATTTTGATTCCTTTATTCAGGAATGCCAATTCGCGTAAATGTTCGCGCAGTGTATTGTGATCATACACGGTCGTTTCACGGAAAATCGCCGGATCCGCCTTGAATTTGACGGTTGTGCCGTGATTGGCGGATTCTCCGATAACCTTCAAAGGCACAACGGTATGACCGCCGTTTTCAAAACGCAGATAATACGCATGCCCGTCACGTTCCGAAATGACTTCCATCCAGCTCGATAACGCATTTACGACCGTAGCGCCTACACCGTGAAGTCCCGAAGACATTTTGTATACCGAACCGTCGAATTTTCCTCCGGCATGAAGTTCGGTATAAATCGTTTCCGCGGCGCTCTTTCCGGTCTTCGGATGAATATCCACCGGAACGCCTCTTCCGTTATCCTTTACGGTGATGACGTTTTCATCATCCACGGTCACATCGATTTCATCCGCGAAACCTGCGACGGCTTCATCGATTCCGTTGTCTACGATTTCCCACACAAGGTGGTGCAATCCGGATGCCGAAGTGGACGCAATATACATGCCCGGACGTTTCCGTACGGCCTCCATTCCTTCCAACACCTGGATATCTTCCGCTCCGTAATGATCCGTATGAACTTTTGTTACATCTTCTACATTCACGGAAGTCGAAAATTCTTCATTTTCCTCTGTTTCTTCTAATTCGAGGTTGTCGAGTTCATCCATTCCGCTGCACTTCCTTTCTCAATCTTTATAATCTTTGCCTTATTCCAAAGACGCGGATCAATCGCTTCCTTTTCGGTCGCTGTAATAATCGTCTGCACGCCTTCCGGCAATAATTCAATCAATGCGTTGCGCCGGCTTTCATCCAATTCCGATAATACGTCATCCAGCAGCAGCACCGGATATTCTCCCGTTCTTTCCTTAATCAGATTTACCAAGGAAAGCTTCAGGGCAATCACAATCATACGTTTTTGGCCTTGGGACGCGTACGCCTTGACCGGATGTCCGTCTAAGAAGAATTCCATATCTTCCCGCTGGATCCCGGTGTTGGTCATACGGGTAATCAGATCCCGTTCCAGAGTATTTGCGATGCGGTTCTGAATCAATCCCCGCAGGATTGAGTCATCCGCGTGATACGCCACCATGGATTCATATGCCAATGTGATTTTTCCACCGGTGCCGGATAACTTCCGGTAATACTCCGATACGGTGCGGTTCAATTGCTGAATGAAGTGATATCTTTGGCGGATAATTTCCGTTTGAGGACCTACCATCTGTTCGCTGATCGCGTCAATCAGCACACGGTCCGGCACTTCTTTCTTCAGCGCAATATTCCGGTTTTTCAGAAGGTTCGAATATTGATTCAGGAACGTAATGTAGATTTTGGACATTTTTCCAAGCTCAATATCCAGGAATCTTCTGCGGTCGGTCGGCGAGGAATCAAACATTCCCATGTCTAACGGCGAGAAGATGACCGCGTTCAGTTTTCCGACATAATCGGACATTTTCTTCACCGGTTCTCCGCGGACACAGAAAGTCTTTCCTTTTTTGTGAATCACGGCCGAAAACCGGGAAGACCCGTCATCATTCTCGGTGATGCAGTCCAATTGGAAATATTCTTTTCCGTTCATCATCATTTCTTCATCCGAAGCTCTGCGATGCGATTTTGTCGTACTTAAAAAGTAGACAGACTCCAGAAGGTTAGTTTTTCCCTGTCCGTTATTTCCAATCAAGATATTTAAACCCGGCCGGAATCCGACGATTGCTTCTTCATAATTCCGGAAACCGATCAGCCTGACTTTACGAATCCGCATGAAGAATGTTATATGTCTCGCTTTCAATCGTTACGGTATCCCCCGCATAGATTTTTCTTCCGCGGCGGTCTTCCGGTTCGTTGTTCACGGTGATTTTCAGCTGCTTCACCATGATCTTTGCTTCGCCGCCGGTTTGGATCCAATCTGTCTTTTTCAACAGCTGTCCGAGGGTGATATATTCGGTGTGAATGGTCACTTTTTTTGCCATGTTTTTCTTGCCTCCGAACCTATTAATTTTACCATAAAAAAGCCCTTTTTTTAAGGGCTCTTCACATACTTTACAGGTTTTATTTTAAACGTTTTTCGGAGGCTCCGGCTTTAGTTGTAAGCACGCACCGGAAGCACCAGCTGAAGGGTCGTATCATCACTCAGAGAGGTGAGGATAAACGGCTTGACCTGGCCCGCAAACTGAATGCGGATCTTATCGCCTTCCAGACCGTTTAAAGCTTCGCTTACATACTTCGAACTGAAGAACAGTTCCAGATGTTCACCCTTATAAGATTCCGCGGAAAGGTTCTCTTTCGACGAACCGATTTCCTGGGAACGTGAAGACATCACGACTTCATGTTCATCCATCGAAAGTTTCAAAATCGCGTATTGGTCGTTTTCGCTCTTGATGAAGCTGGAACGGTTGATTGCGGAAATCAAATCTCTCTTTTCCAAAACAAGTTCATACGGGAAGGATGCCGGAATGAAACGGCTGGTATCCGGATAGGTTCCGTCAATCAGACGTGTCTGGATCATTAAGCGGTCATTGAAGAACTGCGCTTTCTTGGAATCCATCGCGACACGTACTTTTTCATCGTCATTGAACGCTCTGGCAATATCCAATAAGCTCTTCGCCAATACCGTGATATTGAATTCAAACGGAATATGAATTTTTAATTCTTTTCTCGCCAGACGGTAGCTGTCCGTGGAAACCACAGTCAGGGTTTCGCCGTCATTGCGCAGATTGATACCGGTCAATACCGGACGCGCTTCCGAGAAGCTTGCGGCAAAGTATGTCTCCGATACGATGGTCTTAAGCAAGGACGCATCCATTTCGAACGACTGTTCCGGTGTTGTGAAATCAATCAGCGGATAATCGCTTCCGCGGAATCCGTTGATGTCAAACTGTGCCTTATTGCCGGAAATACGGGTCATGGTTGTATCACCGATTTCCATGGTCACGACATCGGAATCGATTTTCTTGATGATTTCACTGATATAGGATTTATTGATAATAATGGATCCTTCTTCTTCCACTTCATAGACGAAGGAATCATTTTTATCTTCACGTACCTGAATGGAGATGTTCGCATCCGATCCGGTGCATTCCATATAGTCTTTCCGGATATCAAATTTAATGCCCGACAATGCCGGCAGCGGAGAATTCGGAGAAATACCTTTTCCGGCGATATTGATCATCTGCGATAATTTGTCCTGCGAAATTTTTACGTACATAGTGTGGCCTCTTTTCATTTATTCAGTTAAATAATAAATTA
Organism: uncultured Erysipelotrichaceae bacterium; assembly: GCA_902773425.1. Classification (GTDB taxonomy): domain Bacteria; phylum Bacillota_I; class Bacilli_A; order Erysipelotrichales; family Erysipelotrichaceae; genus RUG11872. Next base: position 40,229 of record CACYEP010000075.1, read on the forward strand.
AATACTTCTTTTAATAAAGACTGTTCTTATGTGGATAACTTTCAGAAAACTGTTTATTCATGCGGTTATTTGAAGTTTTCAAAGATGTGGATAAAAAGTGGGTGAAGGTGGATTAACGCAATCTTTCCTCAATTTCCTGCATGGCTTTACGGTAATTCGCGTCGGTTTTGATTTTGGATTCCATCTTCTTGCAGGCGCTCATGACCGTGGTATGATCGCTGCGGTTGAAGAAGTTTCCGATTTTGTTGAAAGGCTCATCCAACTCCTTCCGGCATAAATACATTGCCATATGTCTGGCAGTGACAATGTTCGCGGCGCGGCTCTTGGATACAAGCTGCTGTTTCGTTAAGTGATAATAATCACCGACGGCGCGGATAATCTTCGTGCAGTCCAGAGACTGATCTGCCAGATCCTGTTTCACGATTTCTTTTAAGACGGTTTTCTCATCCGAATCGGAATATTGAATCTGATAGAACATATATTGATTTAACATGCCTTCGAGTTTACGGACATCTCCGGTGGAATTTGCCGCAATATAAGCTAAGGAATCATCATCAATCGGAGGACGGTCGGAATAAGATGCCTGTTCGCGCACTTTCATCTTTAAGATTTCAAGGCGGGTTTCAAATTCCGGCGAAGTGATTGTCACGGTTAAACCGGAAGAGAACCGGGAAACCAGACGGTCTTCGATATCGATATTATTCATATCAAACGGCGACGTATCGGATGTCAGGATAATCTGTTTATGATTGCTGACAAGGCTGTTATAAATCTGGAAGAAGAAGGTTCCGGTTTTTTCCTTGCCTGCCAAAAACTGAATATCATCCAGCAATAACACATCCACGCTCTTCAATTTGTCCATGAGTTCCTGCGTGGAGAATCCTTTTTGTTTGGTGGAATCAATATACTGCGATGTCAGATCGCCGGTCGGAAGATATAAGACTCTCTTGGATGCGTCCTGTTTTTTAATATAGTTTCCGATGGCGTGCAGAAGATGGGTTTTCCCAAGTCCGCTGTCACCGTATATAAATAAAGGATTGAAATAAGCACCCGGGTTATAGGCACATCCTAAGGCTGCCAGCTGTGCCTGACGGTTGGAATTACCTACGACAAAGTTGTCAAACGTGAATTCCGGACTGACATGATCTTCCCAATGACGGATGTAATCCGGTTCTTCTTCATCTTCTTCATCCGCAAACTGTTTGAGATATTCGGATTCTTCGATAGCTTCCACTTTGAAAGGAACCGGACTGTTTAACACACGTGCAGCATAGATTTCAATCTTCGGATTATTGCGGTCTTTGACGATTTCTTTGGATAAGAAATTTCTGCATACCAAAACGAGAGTATCTTCGGTGATATTGCCGATGTACACGCTTTTATTCAGAGTGTCGCAGATGATGTTGTCATATGCTTTTTCACTCTGTAAAAGATCCATGATGGATCTCCATGTGCGTGTATAAAATTCCTGAACTCTCGTATCGATTGACTGACTCATATTTATCCTCTGCAATTGGTTGGAAATGGGCGCAGAAAAAAATGATTCTTTGGCCCGGTAATTCTATATAGAAAGGCGTAAGCCCTTTTTATACGGATTTAGAACGGAGATTTTGCCTCCGTGCAAGTTGATTATAGAGTTATCCACAATGAAAGTCTATAGGTATTTTTGCCTCCGTGCAAGTTATCCACATATCGAAATATGCGATAAATAAAGGATTATTCATGTTTAATAAAAGTTATCCACCGTTATCCACTATTTTAAAAATGTGGATGAGTTTGTGGAAAAAACATCCACTGCGAAAAAAAGTGAATAAAGTGGATAACTCTGTGAATTTCCACCGGAGTTATCCACATTGAACAGCGCATAAATAAACACTTATTGTCCTGTTATCCACCAATCCACCGCCTGTGGATAACTCCGAAAGTGAACGGTTAATGATTTTCCGCAAAAAAACTACTATAATAAAACTAATTCAAGGAGAATCACATGAAAAAAACATTCAGTTATATATTAGCGTTCCTGATCTTACTGTCAGCCGCAGCTGCAGCATACTTCGGCTGGCAATACAGGAATACCCACTTGATCAACGGGATGCTGGATATCCTGCTGCTGGCGCTTCTGGCTGCCGGAGCTATCCTGGCATTATGCTTAACTGTCACCGCCATCCGCGGGAATGCCCCGAAAGGATATCTCGGCGTTTCAATCGGCATGATTCTGATTAATGCCGCGGTCGCCTGTGCCTTAGCCGGTCTTTATTCCCTTCCGGATGAAGAAACCGTCCCTTATTTCTATAACAAGACTTACGCAGAAGTCCAGCAATGGTGCGATGATCACAACATCGAAATGTCTGCCGAATATGAATATACCGATTTGGTGGATAAATACAGCGTCGTAAGCCAGGACGTCGAACCCGGCAAAACCCTGAAGGGAGTTACGGAATTGAAGTTCCTGGTCTCGGAAGGACCAGACCCGGACAGAAAAGTACTTGTCCCGAGCATGCTGGGATGGAATGTAGAGGATGTCATCAACTTCGCGGAAGAAAACCATCTTCTTCATGTCATGATTGATTTTAAAGAATCTGACGCGGCTGCCAATCAAATCATCGAACAAAACACAAACGGCGAAATGAGGCGCAACGAATCTCTGGAACTGGCGGCATCCTTCCGACCGGACGCTTCGGCTTCGGTTACAATGACAAGACTCGAAGGATTATCTTACCTTCGCGCAGTGACCTGGCTCAAACAAAACGGTATCGCATATGAAGAAACCGCGGAATTCTCAGACATTGTAAACCGCGGATATATCATCTCTTCCTCTGTGAAGGAAGGCACCGTTCTTACCGCGGAGGATGTCGTAAACCTGTCGGTATCCAAAGGAAAAGAAGTAATTGTCGGAAATCTCTTATCCATGACAACCAAGGAATTGGCGGTATGGGCTTCCGAAAACAATATCCACCTGAATTTTGAAGAAGCATACGATTCTTCGGTTCTCTTAGGCGAAATGATCAAGACCGATGTCGAACAGGGTCAAAGCATCGAAGAAGAAAGCACGGTTACCGTAACAATCTCCAAAGGTCCGTTAAAGATGCCGGATATCAAGAATGCCGATGAGTTTGAAGCTTGGGCAAAGGAATACGGCGTTAAAGTAGAACGCACTGATGAATATAACAAAGATGTCGCTGCGGGAGAAGTCATTGAATACTCCTTAAAACCGGGAGATGTAATTCCGAACGGAGAAACAGTCCGCATGAAAGTTTCCAAAGGCGAAGAACCTCCGAAACCAAGCGGAGGCGGAAGTTCGGGAGGCAGTTCCGGAGGCGGAAGCTCAGGCGGAGGATCCGGCGGCGGCAATTCCGGAGGTAACTCAGGCGGCGAATCCGGCGGAGGTTCCGGCGGAGGAGAATCCGGAGGCGGCGGTGAAGAACACCACGACCCGCGGTCTTATACTCTGATCTTACAGTCCAACTGGTTCTCCGGAGGCAGCTACAGTTCCACCGTATCGATGCTGAATTCGCAGTTAAGTGCTTACGAAGGAGTCAACTTCGTATACGTTGCCAAACCGAGTTCCTGGCAGCCGAACGGTGTCATGCACGAAGATTCCCCGACCAAGGCATACCAAACCGTCGTGGAAGGCAATACCTACGAGATTTGGATCGTTAATAATGACTAAATACGAAAGACCGCTCCGGCGGTCTTTTTCAACGGAAAATCATCGAATGTTCAGATAAACTTCACATTCGGGTCTTATGATAATCCCGTAAACGGAGGTTATGAACTATGGAAGATGAAAACTATGAAGTAAATGAATCGAAAAATACAAACAACGAAACCGATCTCCGTGCGTTATTCAACACGGATTCAGCGGATGAACAAGCATCCGGGCATTATGAAAAAGAATATGATGAACCGGTCTATGTGGCCAAACCGAAAAAGTCACACGGTAAGTTCTGGAAAAGAGCCGGCGCTATCTTAGGAGTCCTGGTATTGGGGTTCGGATCCGGATTCGGGGGCGCATATACCTATCAGAAAGTATTCCCTTCGCAGAATGCGGGAAACGGCGTCATTTATCAAAATGTATCAACGAATTCCGTACAGACACCGGTTGTCACCGGATCGGTGGAAAGTGTTGTTAATGCCGTTGAAGAAAGCGTCGTACAGATTTCTACGGAACAGACAGTCACCGGTGGCTTCTTCGGAACCTATGTAAAGAGCGGTGCCGGAAGCGGCGTTATTATCACGGCGGACGGATACATTGTCACAAATCATCACGTAATCAGCGGCGCGACGAAAATCACGGTAACCCTCAAGAACAACGAACAGTATGATGCGACATTGATCGGCGCAGACGCGGACAGCGACCTTGCCGTCTTAAAGATCAATGTAACAGGATTAAAACCGGCAGTTCTCGGCGATTCGGAAACCTTATCCGCAGGTCAGTCGATTGTTGTCATCGGTAACCCGTTAGGCACTTTGGGCGGATCCGTAACATCCGGTGTTGTTTCCGCGATGAACCGTAATATCACGATTGAAGGCACAAAGATGACCTTGATCCAGATAGACGCAGCCGTCAATCCGGGAAACTCCGGCGGAGCCTTATTCAATATGAACGGTGACCTGGTCGGCATCGTCAACGCGAAATACGCATCGGAAGATGTAGAAGGCATCGGATTTGCCATCCCGATCAACCAGGCGAAAACCGTCATTGAACAGCTGATCAATCAGGGTTATGTCAGCGGGAAAGTCTTGTTGGGAATCGGAGCCAGAGATATTCTGAGCGACCAGATGGCGTTCTTCTATAACGTAAAAGAGTTAGGTGTCTATATCACGGAAGTACGCAACGGATCGGACGCGGAAAACGCCGGATTAAAAGTCGGTGACCGCATCATCTCGGTAGACGGACAGGCAATTGAAAGTGCTACGGAGATATCCCCGATCGTACAAAGTCATGTGCCGGGAGATCAAATGACTGTCGTCATCTCCAGAAACGGCGAAGAAATCACCGTGGAAGTAACCCTGACCGAACAGGGAAACAAGATTTAACTTTAGACAATACTTTCAATAAAAAAGACATCCGCGAGGATGTCTTTTGTTTATTCTACGGTAAGCAGGATTCTTGCCCGGTGGTATGTATCCAGGGACAAACTGTAGGTGATGTCCTGTTTATTGGAAGTGGACGAATCGATGCGGCGGTAGAACGGATCGGACAGTTCGCCGTAGTCCTTGATGCCGTCGGTCGAAGTTGTCACGATATACAGCGCGTAGGTTCCTTTCGGCAATTCCGCCAGACTTTGCGTGCACGAGAACCATGCGGCATTCTTGGCTTTTCCGTCCGGTACCCGCAAGGTGATTTCATAGTCGCCTTTTTCCAGATATCCGATATCGTAGGTGAACCGCTCAAAGGTATCCAGATTTTCAAACACCAGCTGTCTTTGTACGTTGGCGGAATACTCCGCTCCTAAGGCAAACGCCGTACCCTTCAGAATCAGATTGTCACTGTTTAACTGAAGATTCGTGTAATCGATGAAGGAGTTCGCCAGGGTTGGTTTTTCATCCGCGGACAGTAGTCCGTTATGCCGGACAATGAGTTCCAGCGGTATCGTCTTTAACATGGTGTCGCTGCGAAGTTCCAGTCCGGTTCCTTCAGAATTGACGAAACGCTGTGCAATCCGGAGAGAGAAAGAATTGTTCAGAAGAACCGTTGTGTAATAGGTTCCGTTGTCAGAAACAACGGTCATGCGGTAGTTTCCGTCCGGCACACCCGCGAAATCCAATTCTGCGTTGAACCATGCGCCGTTGAAATCGTATTTGATGGACGGCACGGTCGAAGTATCGAACGGATGTTCGGATACATCGTCCCATCGTGTCATCGTCAAAAGTCTCTTTTCCCCGCTACGTTCATTTTCCAGCAGCATATGGAATACAATCGGATCGGAAGGCGCATTGTCCATTCCTTCAATCGCCAACATTCCTTTCATCACAATTCCGTTTTTCGCGGAATTGTAGGAAATCGAATCCAGATAGAACATGTTTTCGGACTTCTGCGTCAGATTGGTGAAATAGGAATCAACATCCGACGGATCGGAGCCTGGGTCAGGATCCGGGTTGACCTGTGTATTATCATCGTGCAAGTCGGAATTATCCGTTGCCGCACCGGAAGCCTTATGAGTGATCGGATCTTCAAAGTACGCTGCCTTGACCCATCCGGTCTTGTTGTTTGTCGCATTGGTGGTGATCTTTAACCATTCGCCGGATCTCTCCAGCACCGCGACACCTTCCCGGTAATAGGTGACCACATTGATCTTGGTCGAGGAGGTATCGGCTTTCGCGTAGACCGGAGCTTCCACAACGGAATTGATTGTTCCGGCTCTTACCGCGTAGATTCCGTCGACATCTTTCGCGTCGGAAGCCTTGATCCATCCGCATAAGCCTTTCGCGGTATTGTAGACGATCTTGTAGGCATAGTTCCCGTTTTGGGTGTACCCTGTTTCATCGGAATAGATGACCGCATCCTTCGCAACCGTCACATTGACCGGATTCTCCAGATACGCGTCGGTATACACCTGTGTTTTCGCGGTAACCTGAACCGTCTTCTTTTCATCCTTGATACGGAGCTTGTTGATGAAGACGCTGTTTTTCGGGGAAACATACATCTCTGCCGGATTATTGACGATTGTCACATCCGACTTTAATACGTACGCATAGGTGTTTTCCAAGTCGAATTTTGTGGTGTTTCCGGAATCGGTCCAATCCGGCGCATCGGCTAAAGACGCATCCCGGATTACCTTGTAGTAATCGCCTTCTTCTCCCAATACGGCATATGCCGAATACCGTACATATCTTGAGCCGGTACCGTTGGAGTTGTAGATATATTTGCCGTTTGGCTTGTCATACAGTTTGATAAATGTCTTATTGGATAATGCCAGGGTATAGGTGTTATAGTCCCTGGAACCCATTGCCAGATCGAATTGATAGTAATACGACGCCGCTTTTTCTCCCCATAACGGATCGGATGCGTAGGAAACGTTCGCCCCGCCGTCCTTATTTCCTAAGAACGCGCCGTTGTAGTAGCCGCTTCCGGTTGCTACAAGATATGAACTTGTCAGCAAATCCGCCGCGGAGAAAATCGACTCCATAACGGAGGAATAGGTGCTGGCAGCGCCAGGGTCGGAGTCATACGCGTTGATTCCGAAAAGATTACGCCGGTTGACTGCGAACCAGGACTGTCCCCATCCGGTTTCATTGACCGAAATGGAATACAAGATGATCGGATTGATGCCGTAGATCTGTTGGGTCTGCATGAAATATGTCCCCGATCCGTACAATACCGATTCGTCGCTGACTGCGTAGCCGTTTTTCAGCTGATACGCAAACCCGTTGAAGCCTAATTCCTTGAAATATTGATCCATTTCCGCCGCGCTGTACGAAGTTGAAGTATGGAACGGAAGGAATTGATAGTAGTTGGCCCACGGTGTCTGATTGACGGCGTGTTCATGCGTGCGGTCGTTTAAATCGTCGACCATCGCGGTATATGATGTGTAGAAATAATGCTGGTCTGCGCTGTAGTACTTCACACCGGTTTCAAAGAAATCCGGCGCTTTTCCTAAGGTTACCGATGTCTGTCCGTACTTGTTGGCACTGGATTTGGTGATGGCCGCCTGGTAGTAATGCACAATGGAACCCTTATTATTTTTAACAAAGTATTCCATAGGCTGCTGGAGGGAAATCGGTATGATGTCATATTGGTGATAATCATCCATGACCCGGTAAATTCTTGAATGAAGGCCGCCGATATAGGTGCCTACATAGAAGTCCGGACCGCTTGACAACGCATCATAACCCGAATCGGCATACAGACATACACCGCCGGAATAGTAATATCCGTTCGCATATTCCTTGCGGTTTCGAACCGTCGAGCCGTCTTCCAGGATTACGTACATGTATGAGTTTGTGGAAACATTCGGAACCGCGGAGAAATCTAATGTCGCATAGCGCGAAGTAACCAATTCACTGTTATAGAATAAGGAAGCGACCGAATACTCCGTGGAAGTTCTCGTACGCAGAAGTTCTATGCCTTCCTGATAGCTTTCCACTTTCACCGAGTCTGCCACCGCTCCGTCATTTTGCACGTTTCCTACCCAATATCCGCTGAATTTCGCGGAATAGGCGGAAGTTTTCTTCAACGGCGTCAAAATTAGAACAGAAAAGAAGAGAACCAGACTCAGCAGAAGTTTCAGTAAGTTTTTCACGGTCTTCCTCCTTTCGTGTATACAAAACCACGTTAATTATATCACGTGCATTCTGAATCGTCTCTAAAAGATAAGGAAAGACTTGCGCACCGGAAAACGTGAATCGGACAGAAAAACAGTGAAAAAACCTCAATAATGCAGGAAAACAGGCATGATTTCGATGATTATGAAGCGGGGGAAGATTGACTTGCGGTTTTTATTTCGATATAATCTTAAAGCAATTCTTATACGGACAGTAGAAAAGTAGAAGGAGGAACAACTATGTACGGACAAAGAACATACACTCCGAGCAAACGGAAATATCAGCGTCGTCACGGTTTCCGTGCCCGCATGTCTACCCCGGGTGGACGTAAAGTATTAGCTCGCCGCAGAGCGAAAGGCAGAAAGAGACTTTCCGCATAAAGTCACCGCTCGGTGGCTTTTTTCTTAAAACGCATGATCAAAGCGCGCAGAATCAAAAAGTCTGAAGAATTTCAGGAAATGGTTCATAAAGCGGATAAGACAGTATCCGCTCTTTATGTCGTTTATCACCGCGAAAAGAAAGAAGAACAGAACCGGATCGGGATTTCCGTCTCGAAAAAACTCGGAAACGCGGTCGTACGGAACAAAATCAAGCGTCAGGTGCGCAGCATCGTCAATGAAACCGGCGCTCTGGACATAGACCGCGACATGATTGTAATCGTGCGCAAAGGATACAATACGCAGGATTACCAAGCTTCAAAAAAGTGCTTTCAAACCGTACTGAAACACGTTACAATTAACAAGTACCAAAAAGGAGAATGTTAGATGTTAAACAAAAAGTCTCTTAAGACCAAAAAGATCCTTACGCTCCTTCTTCTGGCAGGCCTCATGCTGCTTCTTGCCGGCTGCCAGAGAAACGTGGACGCGGAAGGTCATACTCTCCCGGAAAAAATTATCTACTTAACAACAACTTGGGGAGAAATGTTTAAAAACGAAGGATTACTTACCTGCTTAATCGTTTACCCGCTGGCGCAGTGCATCAACTTCTTAGCGAAGTATCTGAATGTCGGATTGGCAATTGTACTTACTGCCATCCTGTTGCACCTGGTCCTTCTGAAAGTTACCGCGAAGTCTACGGTAGCAAGCCAGAAGATGCAGGTCTTACAGCCGGAGTTACAAAAAATCCAGCAGAAGTATGAAGGACGTACGGATTCCAATGCCCAGCAGGCGCAGGCAATGGAAATGCAGAAACTCTATCAGAAGTACGACATCAACCCGTTAACCACGATGATCATGCCGTTTATCCAGCTTCCGATTCTGATCTGCATGTACTACGCAGTACAGCGCGCGGACGCAGTCGTCAACGGAACCTTATTCGGTGTTAACTTAACTACCACACCGAACCAGGCGCTGGCGCTTCATTCCACCTCCGGTTACCTCTTATTCGGCATCTATGTATTAATGATCGTTGCGCAGTTCTTCTCCATGAAGATTACGAAATGGATGGCGGATGCCAAGAACAAGAAAGATCACAAAGTACGTGATTACGACAAGAAGACTTCCAACACCCAGGCTTCCATGCAGATGATGACCTACATGATGCTGGTGATGGTTGCCCTGTTCGGTTTCAACTGGCCGACCGCGATGTCTCTTTATTGGTTGATTTCTTCCCTGATCAGTGTCCTGAAGACCGTTTACGTTCAGAAGAGGTATATTGAAAATGCCTAGACTCGAAGGAAAAACGGTTGAGGAAATCCTGAACCAGTACGCAAAAGAAAAAGGAATCAGCACCGAAGATGTCCATTATACCGTCGTAGAAGAAAAACGCGGAATCTTGGGACTCGGAAGCCATTATGTGCTGGATGTTACCTCGGATAAGGAAATTGAAGAATTCCTTCATGATTATTTAGACAAATATTTCAAAGGCTTGGAAATGGACGTTGATGTGGATGTCACCAAGGAAGACGATATCTTCCATGTCGACCTCAATGCTGACAACAACGCAATTCTGATCGGACGCGGCGGCACAACTCTGCAGGCAATCAACACGGTTGTCCGCGGCGCAGCTTCCAGTGCGTTTAAGAAGAAGGTTCAGGTCGTTGTCGATATCAATGGTTACAAGGAAGAACGTTATGAACGTCTGGAACTCACCGCGTTAGGTGTGGCAAAGACCGTACAGCGTTCCAAACAGTCCGCCCTTCTCGATCCGATGCCGGCAGACGAACGGAAAGTGATCCATCAGTACTTAAACAATATGGAACACATCCGCACAGTCTCCGAGGGTGAAGGAAGAGACCGTGCTATCCGGATCATCTATACTCCGGAAGCTCATCCGGCCAAGGAAGACTAAGACATACAAAAAGCCGCTCAGAATCGCATCTGAACGGCTTTTTTATGTGATTTAGTATGCTTCGCTGTAATCTTCGTTTTCCATGGCGTCCTCGAAGGATTCCGGGACGTATTCGTATTCCTGCGGATTTGTTTCATCTGGGTGATGGAAGAATCCGAAATAGATGTACGCGACAGCCGGAATCAGCAGCCAGAAAAAGAGCCACCATTCCGCGCCTCCGACATTGCGCGTGTAAGTCATCTTGATTTGGCAATGCAGTACAATGATATATATCATGCACGCCAACAGAATCAGTGTGAAGATTGCGGTGAATAACAGGAAAACTCCCGGCGCCGACTCGACATGCTCAATGAATCCGTAAACCGGATCGTTTTCAAATGTCACGGTGCTGTTGGTATACATGATGATGCCGAGAATAAGAATTCCGAAAAAGCTTACCAGAAGCGCAATCGAAGCGTACAGCTGCCTGTATCCTTTCTTTTCTTCGTTGACCATCTTTGCGAAAGTTAAATCGTTATAGAACGGGATCAGCGCCTTCCAGCCTTCAACGCCTTGATTGGAAAAAATTTTCCATAAACCGATGATAGATAAAAGCCATACGATATCGGAATAGATTGAAACGGACAAAGTCATAAAGATCTCTTCAACCTCCTTCTTCTATATATTAAGTTTAACCGAGCTTTTTCTCTTTTACAAACGACAAATACTCTTCCATGTCTTCCGGAAGCGGAACCGACATATCTACCGTCTTTTGGGTAAAGGGATGTTTAAACACAAGATGACACGCGCTCAGCAGCACCCGGTTTGTATAGGCGGTATCTCCTCCGTATAACGCATCCCCGACAAGCGGATGACCGTAATGCGCAAACCCTGCACGGATCTGGTGGGACCTGCCGGTACGGATCGTCACGCGGACTAAACTCACTCCCGGGTAAGACTTTTCTACAGAGTATAAGGTAACACAAGGCTTTCCTTTATCAGATACCCGGCGTGCTTTTTCTCCCGGGATGATTTCAATTCCATAGGTCCATGTGCCTTCCGGCGGATCGACCGTACCCCCGGCAACCGCAAGGTACTCTTTCCGGATCCCTCCGGCATCTTTCATGCGGGATAAGGCTGCGGCAGCCTCCTTGGTCTTCGCATACAGCATAATCCCCGAAACATCTTTATCCAAGCGCCCGACGGCACGCACCGGGTGCTTCTTCCCTAAGTAGTTCTGAAGAAGAGTTCCGAGATCATCGGATTTATGTTCCCTGGAAGAATGACACGCCATGCCTCTGGGCTTATTGACCAGAACCAGATATTCATCTTCATATAAGATTTCCGGTATGCCGGACATGCGTTCCTGTTTGGCGGTGTCCCGGTACGGGAAAACAATTTTCAGACTGTCGCCTTCCGCAAGAGTTTGAGTCAGCCGGCAGGACTCTCCGTTCAGGAAGATGCCGCGCGTCTGAAAGATCCGGGTGATCTCCCGGCGGGATAAACCGGACGCGGACAAGAAGTCTTTTACTTTTTTTCCTGTATCCGGCGCAGTGATTACATAAGTAAGTTCGTGTTTCATTGTCTTCATTGTAGCTTGTATTGAAAAAATCGTAAACTTGAGTTTCCTGGAAGATATTTCGTACAGAAAACATGATAAAGTGATAATGGATAAGGAAGTGATCGGATGCCCTATTTTTTGGTTAGAAACGATATCGTAAAAATGAAAACGGATGTTATTGTGAACGCATCCAACCCGGACCCGGTGGTAGGAAGCGGTGTGGATACCGCAATTCATAATGCGGCCGGACCGGAATTGCTGGAAGCACGGAAGAAATTCGGCAGACTGTATCCCGGACAATGCGTAATAACGGAAGGATTCCGTCTTCCGGCTAAGTATGTGATTCATGCCGTAGGCCCTGCGTATGCGAACGGAACTTATCATGAAGAGGAAACTCTTGCGTCCTGTTACCGCAATGCCATGGATCTTGCGCTGGAATACAAGGCCGAATCCATCGCATTTCCGCTTCTGTCGGCAGGAAACTACGGATTCCCGGCAGATCTCGCATTAAAAATTGCGGTTCATACCGTCAGTGCGTATCTTCTGGAACATGATCTGACGGTATATATCGTTGTGTTCGGCAGGAAGGAGTATTCCCTGTCGCAGAAGATCTCCGGGTCGGTTGAATCCGAAATCGATGATGACTATGCGAAAGCCGCAAGGATGGAGGAATATCCCGCCGGCAGGGACACCCTAAGTGTTGAAAGACGCAGGCGTCAGGCTTATGTTAACTCGTTGTCTTATAAAGGCGCAGCCCCCGGTGCTTTCGCTTCTGTGTCAGACGCGGTTCCTGCCGGATTGATTGACAAATTCCTGAAGGAAAAGAAGGCAGGATTCTCGGAAACTCTTCTGAAATTGATTGACCGCACAGGGAAAAAGGACTCCGAAGTATACAGTGCGGCCAATGTCGACCGGAAACTGTTTTCCAAGATCCGTTCCAATCCGGCATATCATCCGAAGAAAGAGACGGCCCTGGCCTTTGCGTTTGCGCTGAAACTGAACCTCGAAGAGACTAAAAATCTGTTGGGGACTGCCGGATATGCCCTGTCCAGATCTTCTGAGGCGGATATCATCGCAGAATACTACATTGTGCATAAGTGCTATAAAATTGATGAGCTGAACATTGAATTGTTCAACCGCGGATTGCCCGGACTCGGAGGACGTTCCTGATGGCCGAACGGGATAAAATGAATGACCTTATTACCCGCGCCGTCATATTCGCGGCGGAAAAACACGCGGATCAGAAGCGCAAAGGCACCGACATCCCCTACATCTTTCATCCGTTGGAGGTCATGAGGCTGTTACTGGATATGAACGCGCATCCGGAATTGATTGCCGCAGGCGTTCTTCATGACACCTTGGAAGACACGGACACAACCTATGAGGAACTGGTCCGGAAATTCGGGGAAGAGGTCGCGGATTATGTAAGCTGTTTAAGTGAGGACAAGTCCAAGGCTTGGGATGAGCGCAAAGCGCAGGCCATTGAAGAAGCGGACCGTGCCGGCATTGATCTGAAACATTTGATATTCGCGGATAAATATGCCAACCTGAAGTCTATTTATGAAGACTACAGGGATAACGGCGATGAGGTCTTCCGCCGTTTCAATGCCGGAAAGGAAGATCAGGCCTGGTATTACAGCGGAATGCTGAGCGCATTGGCAGATTTGGCGGATGATCCTGCTGCACAGGAACTTTATGCCCATGCCAATCAAATGTACAACGAAATATTCTGCAGGTTTTATTACAGCGATTCCGAAAAGGCGTTATTCTTTGAGAACGAACAGCACGAAATCATCGGACGCACCGCAGAAAACGGAGAATGGGAAGAATATATACATCTGCCGGAAGATGCGGAAGAGATATCTGCCGAAGAAGCAAATTATATCCGGATGACGATGGATTTCCTTGATGAAGGAATCACGGAAGAG
>CACYEP010000076.1 GCA_902773425.1 uncultured Erysipelotrichaceae bacterium
GCGTAAACGCCTTCCGCGTTCAAGATCGCAAGAGCCAGGCATCCGGTTCCGTGCACGGTATCCAACAAGTCGAAACAGCGCACCGTCACACCGTCCAATTCATACTTATCGCATAAACGCTTTAATGCCCCGTAAATCTCCAGGCACTTTTCGGTATCTTCCGGATGGAACTTCTTCGCCTTCAAAGCTTCGGTATATTGATTCGCAATGTATTCCTTCTTCGCGATTTCTTCGAAGAATTCCTCCATCGGGATATCGATCAGTTCGATTCCTGTTTCGGACTTGCAGACAAGCGGATACACATCGCTCGAAATCAGCCAGTCGCTCGGTTTGCCGACCACTCCCAAGCGCAGTGAATGCACCTTCTTTACGGCCTTAAACACCGTTACCAGCGTCTTTAATCTTTCCGCGATCTTTTCCTCGGATCCGTGCAAAATCTCCGCAGGAATGCCTTTCTGGCGCAAATACGATAAGATTTCCATGGATGCTGCGAGAGAATTGTTAGCACCGGTGGTTAATAAGAACACAGGTTCCTTCAGCTTCGGCAACGCCTTGAGGAATCTTCCTTCGGTTCCGCCTCCGCCGATAAATACGACCGGGAAATCTTCTCCCTTGACTTCCTCCAAAGATATCAATTCCATCGGGTAACCGGTCTTCCCGGATAAATGTTCCAGGAATTCCCGGTTGGCTGAATTCATAAGTTCTGTTGCAGCATTTGTCGATTCCAGATAATAAACTCCGATTCTCATATGATTTATTCCTTTCCCATACAAACACACTTTATCACAGTTTTCCCTTTCGGACATAACACGAATCGCACAGAATTTTTATATTCCCTGAAAACAATTTAAAAACCGGGTTCATTCCCCCGGCTCTTTTCAATCATGGATGTGATAGATCACGGTTGAATGCCGCACCCAATCTCCGAATTGAGAACTGACAATTCCCGCAGATATTCTTTCCCAGGTGACCTCTGCGTCATCCGTTAACACGTAAACATCGTAATACCTTTGAACAGCGCTTACCGGATTTTCCCCGGTAAAATGCCTTAAATACATATATCCTTCCGCGTTATCGATTTCTTCTTTTGTGCAATCCCGGAACGTCACAATGTATTGCGTCCCGTTATACTCCAGCTGTTTGAAATACAGCTGCGGATATTGATTTTTCTCCTCTTCGTAGAGTTCCGGAGATACACGGTCTTTATCCAATGTGTAATAGGACGCGATCAGCACGCTCGCTGTTTTTCCGTTTTGCGCGTCTTCATAGAACTTCTCCATGATTTCCTTTCCCGAAGTCAAATGCGCGTCTTCCGTGACAACCGCGCCGTTTTCTTTTGCCCAGGCCAAGGCTTCATCTGCCGTACCGGTAATTCCGAAGCTTGGCTCGACCCAGCGGTGTGATTCATAGATATCTCCTTCTTTGAGCCATGTGTAGTTCTGGCTTGCAGAAACAGATGTCAGACAGATCTTTTCTTCCGGCAAAACATCAAATTCCAATACGTTTCCGTCGGATGTACAGATGATCTTGTTACCTTTGACTTCGTAGGTTCCCCTCAGCGCATACGAGTATGCGAAACCGGCCGCGGAATGAAACGTATGATTTTCTGCGTTAAAGATCACACAAGGCCCGGTTTCATTATCCTCCAAGACATAGGCACCGGGATAGAACTCCGTCAAAGTGTTATCTTCGGAAGAGGGTTGGTTTTCCGGTTTTCCGGCAGAATCCGGAGTCTTCGTTTTTGCGCAGGCAGACAATACCGCCAACAGCGCCAATATACCCGCCAACAATACTTTTTTCATAGACATACCTCCTTCTTATCCGGCGTTGGTAATCATCGTAACGATGATGACTGCGATTAAGATGATCAGACAGACTGCAGAAAAACCTTCCAGTTTCTTATACGATAAGATATTTCCGATGCGCACACGGACCTTCGCACCGCCGAACGCAGATGCGAACACGTTTTTCCGCGGCGCGTAATCCAATAAGGCACCGGCATATTCCTTCCGTTCTTCTTCGCTGTAATCCCGGATGACATCTTCATCGCACGCAAGTTCCAAATCTTCCAGAAAACATTTTAAGAAGTACCAGGAAAACGGATTGAACCAATGGACCGATGCCGCAAGGAATCCGATCAGACGCCAAAGATTATCATGACGGCGTATATGGGTATTTTCATGCGCCGACACATATTTATAGGACGCAGCATCATACGTCCGCGGAAAAACAATTTTCGCACGGAAGATCCCGTAGACTGCCGGCGCGTCCACTTTGGATGAAACATACACATTTCTTTCCAAATGTGCGGCGTCCTTTATTTCCCGCGCCGTGAGGACGTACAAAGCGGCAAACGTCAGGATCAGCGCCGCAAAGACCGTAAGCCAGATACTGCCGGCAGCCGTGAAGACCGTATTCAGAATCCTCGCGCGGTATACAACCGGAAAGTAACTCTCGGCAGCCATGACGGCATTGGTGATGGTTAGTTCGAAGTACTCCTGACTGTACACCGGAACAGTACGGGTAGTGAACTTCGACACCAGAGTCAATAAGCTGTAGGGATTCCGGATGCCGAAAGGAATGCACATCCGGAAAAACGGAATGATCCAAAGAAAGACCGCATAACGCCTGGGAATCGCACGGATCTTACGGATCAAAAGCACAATCACTCCCATGAAGGAAGCGACTAAACTCATGTTGAAGATCCAATAAAAGACTTCACCGATCATATACGCTTACCTTTTTTCAATCAATTGACGAAGTTCCTCGATCTCTTCCCCGGATAGTTCTTCATCTTCCAGCAAAGCCGAGAATAAAGCTTTGCGGGATCCCTTAAAGACACGGTTTAACAGGGTTGAAGCTTCCTTCTTCTGCATCTCTCCCTTTGATACCAAGGAGGTACAGATGAACCCGGGATCTTCCCGGTGTATGAAGCCTTTGGATTCCAGTTTCTTGATGATTGTGTAAGTGGTGTTCTTGTTCCAGCCGATTTCATCTGCCGCAATCAAACTGATTTCCTTGGCGGATACCGGTTCCTTTTCCCATACGATTTCCATGACTTTTGCTTCACTGTCAAAGAGTTTTTCCTGCATAACAACACCTCCGGACTACTTCTATAGTATAGACTATCAGAATAGTCCAGAGATGTCAAACAAGTTCTTTCCGAACAAAAAAACGGGCAGCCTATAAGCTGTCCGTCAGATATACCCTGCATCATCTCTCGATTTTTACCGGATAAGACGGTCTTTTGGCTTTATCCGAAAAGACTGCCTTCATCAGTTTCGTTTCTTCCGCCTTCTTTTCCTCGGGGGTCACAGTGTCTTTCGAATCGTCTTTCTTCGGCGTTTCCTTCACCGTAACAAATTCATCTTTCAGGACTGCCAAAAGGAATTCTCTGGCTTGGGAAAGCGGATGATCCGGGAAGAAACCGTCCAAGCCTTCCTTCTCCGAAAGATTCATCAAGTATCCCCTGCGGAAGTCAGGATCATAGGGATCATAGTTCCATCCGGACATGTTTCCTGCGGAAAGATTCACAAGACCTGCCCTGCGGGCAAACTCCATACCGAATGATTCGCGGATTCCGGTAGTACCGATTTCCGTGAAATTACCTTTGATTTCCACAACGTCATCCCCGTTGAACAGATTCAGTCTTAAGAAGTAGATGCTGCCCTGCGGGTTTTCAGGATCGCGGTTCTTGATGAGACTGTAAATATAATTATATCCGCGGCTTGTGATTCCGCTCTTCACTTCAATTAATCCCTGGTCATCCGACATATAATCATGGATCCCGTCAATCAATTCCGTAACATCTTCCGGGTCCATCGCCATCTCCGGCAGTATCGTCTCCATCAGGATATAATTGTCGGATGTGCTGACGGTTTTGTGAAAACAAGCGTCATTATATTCCTCATCATCCGTCAGATCCGGAAGTGCGTTCTTTTCAAGACGCTGATACCCCTTTGGGAACAAAACCTCTATTTCAGATCCGGGAAGTTTAACAAGAGTAATGCCTTCCGTATCCTTCTTTGAAATATTTTTATCTAAAGTCATTGTTAGAGACCTCCTTTATACAATAAAAATTATAATGAATAATTTGAACGAAAAACCTTCCCGGCGAAGAAAGGCCTACATTTTTATACGCAGAAAATACAAACTTTCCCTAAAAATATTTAAAAATATTCAATGCAATACGTTGTGTGAACACTTTTCTATGACTAATATGTACGACTATCACAATTGATTCATTTAGTAATTATAGAGCAGAGTCTGTAGGGATCTCAAAATCCATATAATAGTCACTGCTTACTGGATTATCCAATACAATATCAAACAGTAGAGTAGGGTATTTGACACCTTCTTCCTCTGTAAAAGAGGAGCGCATATTTGCAAATTGACCTGTACCAAAATAAGTGAATGGCAAAACTATTCCATCTTCTCTTTCTACCTTACGGACGAAGAGATAGACTTTCTTTGTCGAAAGTAGTTTCTTTCCTTCCGCATTATTTACGGTTGTATTATTCTTACTCTCCCACTGGAACATCTGGGGACTAATGAACTTGTCTTTGTAATTCAGTTTTCCATCCTCATCCTTTTTCAACCCTACGAAGACATATGTCTCTCCTTTATGATTCGGATCATAATAGGTACCAATGATTTTCAAGTCCATGGTCTTTTCTTTTCCCATCACCATTGCGACTTGTTCCTTATAGTAGTTGGCATAGAGTTTATACATTCCCTCAAATTCGCCAAATTCTATGGAATAACGTGTTAACCCATAGTTAAGTGCATCTTCCAGGTAGTTAAAGAACTCTGGTTTCACATTTTTGAGATCAACATGCGGGTTTTCAAGAATTTTGGCATTTACTAAGTATTTATATGCATATTTAAGGGTGCTATCCGTAGTGTTTGGATATAATCGTTTCAATTCTTCGAAATCAATTCGCTTTGTTTCCAGCAATTGTTTCACCATCGCATACTCTTCTATCCTCACTAGCGGGATCATATCTTCTAACGCATCTGCCAGCTTCACTTCATCAGGAGTAAAGATTGGAAGGCTTTTCTCCCCTATTTTTGTCAGGAAGGAATAATAAGATTTGTTTTTTGACCCCTTCATACCAGCCTTCAGGAACCGGTTTAAATCCGGGGCAATTTCGCTGTCCAGATAGTCCATGTGTGATGGATACGTCTCGGATTTAATATATGACTTGAAGTTGAAATAGTCTTTTGCTAAGAAATTCGCCCGATTGAAGTTTGTCTCATCTATATAATGAATGATTTCTTCTTTCGAAAGATCATCAATGTTGATAACTACTCCGGGGATCCCAATCGTGTCAAAATCAGACCGAATTAATGCTTTTAAATACGCTTTTTCTGTATATACAGTTTTACCTAAGGTCCCTAGAGCAAGCGCAATCTGCACAGATCGATCATAGTTATTACCGATGAAGTCCAGGACGGTAACATAGTCTTTTCCAGGGTATTTACGCAATCCACGCCCTAATTGCTGTAAGAAAATAGTCTGCGACTCTGTTGGGCGGAGGAAAAGAACCAAGTTAACCTGTGGGATATCTATTCCTTCGTTCAAAATATCCACAGCGCATATGATCTCTAAAGGATTGTTATTATCTTGGAGATCTTTAAATGCCTTTATTCTTTCTCCCAGGTCGTTTTTTCCAGTCAATGAAACTGCATTATAGCCTACTTCGTTAAGCTCCTCAGCCATAAGTTGGCAATGCTGAATGTTTGTACAGAATGCTAAGCATTTGATCTTTTCATTTTTAGGTCTATGTTTTTCTATTTGATCGGCTATAAACTCGACGTTTTCGATACGTGCGATTTCCTTTGCCACTTTCATTCGATCCTGATCTTTATAGTCTGCCAGTTTTGTACGAATTCCATAGTAATGGAACGGAACAACTAAATCATTAAGAATTGCATCACGCAGCCGCAATTCGAACGGAATATTCTGATCGAAGAGGCCAAATACATCCTTGTTGTCCATACGTTCCGGTGTTGCGGTTAATCCCAACATAAACGACGGATTGAAGTATTCAAAGATCTTTAAGCCACTATCCGCAACGATATGATGCACTTCATCATAAACTATATAATCAAACTCAGTCGGTAAAAAGTCATCCAAGTGTCTAGCGAGCATGGCTGTGGATGCAAAAATGAAATCACAGTCCAATTCGCTCTTATTAGAGCCGGTATACAATCCATATGTTCGTTCCGCGCCAAACACATTTTTAAACGTTTCGCGAGCATCTTTTAGAATGACATCCCTATGCACGACATAAAGAAGCCGCTTCGCACCATAGTTTCTGGCATCAAACGCAGCCAGGTATGTCTTACCGGACCCAGTAGCACTAATAACTAACGCTCTGTTAACTCCGGTATCTCTATATCTACGAATTTCTTTTAGCGCTCTTCGCTGCATACTATTCGGATTCACAGATAAAGCATCCGGATTGATATAGTCCATATCCCATTTTTCCAATGCATAATCGAGCCGCAGTCTATATTTTTCTATGATTTTTTCATCCAAATCTAATGTTTTACGCCATAAGTAATTAAACTCCTGGACTGCATCATCAAAGGCTTCTATCGAATCTTTCGAAACCAAGGAAATATCCCATTCGATATTTTTCAGCAACGCAAAACGTGTAATATTTGATGATCCTACAACGATTTCTATCGAATCATCATACTCAAATAAGTATCCTTTTGAATGAAATCCGTTTTCCCCGAAGCACTCAAAATCCAGATGACACTGGAAATTATCATATTTTTTGACCCATGCCATGAAGGTGCGTAAGGATTCTATATCCGTAAAATTCTGATATGTAGACGTGATAATTCTGCCTTCCGCTCCCCGTTCTAAAGCTTCTTCGATCTCCCTTTCCAGTAATACTAAACCAGCCTTTTTCACAAAGCTCACAGAAAAACCAAAAGACTTACATCTTTTTAAGTTTTCTTTGATTTTGTCGAGGAACGACGTATCTGTATAATTTGTCAGAAATTGATTAATCATTATTCTACTTGGAGTTTAATACTTCCCCAATCTTCTTTAATGCTTCTTCAGATTCAACCGTTAAACTACCGTCTTCCGATAAAATCGGTGTATCCAAAATCGATTTAATAGAGATCGCAGAAGACGCGGCCATTGCAACTGCCTTCTTGGATTCGGTTGTATATGCTCTATAGTCGACACCTTCATTCTTAACAATATCCTGTAATTTCCACACTTGCGGTAAGAAATATGTATCCAAATGCGTCAGGACATTGTAGAACATGTTAGATCTTCTACGGATAGCCACACACTGGGCAGCTGAAGCAGTTAAAGCCTCAACAATCTCATCCGCCTCAGCTTTATTTGCCAACGCGTTATTCACTTTCTCCTGTGCTTTAGCATCTGTAATAATGCCCATAACTAATAAGGCAGGACCTGCGACCAAACTGCTCAAGACCATTGTTCCGCCAGCCATGCCTAATCCGCCGGCTGCTAATGATCCGCCCCCA
>CACYEP010000077.1 GCA_902773425.1 uncultured Erysipelotrichaceae bacterium
CTCGGCGAAGAGATGGACGTTCATGCGGTACAGATCAACTTCGCGGATGACAAAATCACGGATCAGAAGCCTGCGGGGGAAATCCGCGGAACATCCCAGGCAAGATGGATCGATGACAGACCGCATAAGACAAGATGGATCCTGGAGTGTTCGAATGACGGGAACACATGGAATATGCCGGAAGACAAGTCCGGCGCAGATACCGATCTTCCGCATGACCTCGTTGTGCGGGAAGAAGGATTCGCAGTGCGTTATCTGAAGCTGACGGTTTTGGAAGTGCCGATGAATGAACCGGCATGTATCTCCGGATTCCGTGTTTTCGGAAAAGGAAACGGCGAAAAGCCGGAAGTTCCGGAATTTGAGGCAGTGCGCACGAATGATCTGGATATGACGGTGGAAGTGAAAGGGCAGGCAGAAGGCTGGAATATTCTTTGGGGAAATGAACCGGAGAAACTCTACCACAGCTGCATGACCTATAAACCCAAGACCCGCATCGGCGCATTGGTCAAAGGGAAAGAATATTATGTACGTGTGGATGCGTACAATGAAAACGGCATTACCCATGGGAAAACCGTGAAACTCTAGAAGATCAGGGAGGATACAGCATGAAGTTTTCAAAAGATTTTATGATCGGTGCGGCAACGGCGGCGCATCAGGTGGAAGGAAACAATACTCACAGTGATTATTGGCTGATGGAGAAGCTTCCGCACACAAGTTTCGCAGAACCGAGCGGAATCGCCTGCGACCACTACAACCGTTACGAAGAAGATATTAAGATGCTGGCGGAGGCGGGACTTAACGCATACCGCTTCAGCATTGAATGGGCAAGAATCGAACCCGAAGAAAACAAGTTCGATGAAAACGAAGTACAGCACTACAGAGATGTGATTGCGTGCTGCCGGAAATACGGAGTAGAGCCGGTGGTGACTCTTCACCATTTCACATCCCCCGCGTGGTTAATCCGCAAGGGCGGATGGGAAGCGGAATCGACCGTGGAAGATTTCCGAAAGTATACGCGATATATAATCGGAAAGCTCGGAAGTGAACTCCGTTTTGTCTGCACAATCAACGAAGCGAACATGGGATTACAGCTGGCGGCGATTGCGAAACGTTTCCGTATGATGGCGGAACAGGCAGCCAAGATGAATGCGAAGAAGGCGGAAGGGTCCGTCCAGGTCGGCATGAATTTCGAAAAGATGATGGAGAACATGAAGTTTGCGGCGATGGAGAATGCGCAGACATTCGGTACGCCGGATCCGAAGATCTTTGTGAGCTCCCGCACGGAAGACGGAGATATCCTGGTGATGAAGGCGCATATGGCCGCAAAGGAAGAAATCAAGAAACAGTTCCCGGATATGAAAGTAGGTCTGACATTGTCATTCCATGACTTACAGGCGCTTGAAGGCGGAGAAGCCTTCCGTGATGCGGCATGGAATGAGGAGCTCCTGCATTATCTTCCGTATATCAAAGACGATGATTTCTTAGGTGTACAGAATTACACGAGAACGTTGTACGGTCCGCAGGGACAGTTGCCGGCGCCGCAGGGGGCCAAGCTTACGCAGATGGATTATGAATTTTATCCGGAAGCCTTGGAACATGTCCTTCGCAAAGTTCATGAAGAATTCAAGGGCGACCTGATCGTTACGGAAAACGGAGTTGCGGTTTCCGATGACAAGGACCGCGTAAACTTCATTGAGCGGGCATTAACCGGCGTGAAAGCATGTCTGGAAGACGGACTTCCGGTGAAGGGATACTTCTATTGGAGCCTGATGGACAATTTCGAATGGCAGAAGGGATATTCCCAGACGTTCGGACTTGTGGCGGTGAACCGTGAAACCATGGAAAGAACGCCGAAAGAGAGCCTTGCGTATCTCGGCAGTTTCCGGGGATAAAAAAAGGTATAATACTACTGAAGAGGAGATTGAAATTATGAAGATGACATTGCGTTGGTACGGATCGAAGTATGATACCGTCACATTGGAACAGATCCGGCAGATTCCGGGTGTCAAAGGTGTGATTACGACCTTGTATTACAAACAGCCGGGAGAACTGTGGACGCAGGAAGAAATCCATGCGCTGAAGGAAGAAGTCGAAGCTGCAGGATTGAAAATCGAAGGCATCGAAAGCGTCAACGTGTCCGATGCGATCAAGACGGGTTCGGCAGACCGTGACAAGGATATCGACGCGTATATTAAGACTTTGGAGAATCTCGGCAAGGAAGACATCCACATGGTGTGCTACAACTTCATGCCGGTATTCGACTGGACAAGAACCGAACTGGCAAGAAAGCGTCCGGACGGATCCACCGTATTGGCGTATACCCAGGAAGCTGTGGATGCGTTAAATCCGGAAAAGATGTTCGACTCCATTGCGGGTGATATGAACGGAACCGTGATGCCGGGATGGGAACCGGAACGTATGGCGAAGGTCAAGGAACTCTTCGAACTGTATAAAGACATTGATAACGAAAAACTGTTTGAGAACCTGGTGTACTTCTTAAAGGCGATTATGCCTGTGTGCAACAAGTATGACATCAAGATGGCGATTCATCCGGACGATCCGGCATGGAGCGTATTCGGACTTCCGCGCATTATCATCAACAAGGAAAACATTCTTAGGATGATGCACGCAGTGGATGACGTCCATAACGGTGTAACGTTCTGTTCAGGAAGCTACGGGACAAATCTGGAGAATGATCTTCCGGATATGATCCGCAGCTTAAAGGGACGCATTCATTTCGCGCATGTCCGTAACCTGTATTTCCATTCTCCGACGAATTTTGAGGAAGCCGCGCATTTATCAAGCGACGGAAGCTTCGATATGTATGAAATCGTGAAGGCGCTGTATGATATCGGCTTTGACGGACCGATCCGTCCGGACCACGGAAGAATGATCTGGGGAGAAGTTGCGATGCCGGGTTACGGTTTATATGACAGAGCGTTAGGTGCTGCGTATATCAACGGCTTATGGGAAGCCATCGAAAAAGCTTCGACAAGAGGTATTTAATATGATTTTGAATCAGAAAGACATTACTCTGAATAAGGCAGAGTGGGAAGCGAAAGGTTATCATCTTCCGGCGTTTGACCGCGAAGCGATGATTGCGTACACAAAGGAACACCCGGTATGGGTGCACTTCGGCGCAGGAAATATCTTCCGCGCATTCCAGGCGGCCGCGGCGCAAAGATTATTGGAAAAAGGTGTCATGAAGGCCGGCATTATCGCGGTAGACGGCTATGACTATGAAATCGTGACGAAGAATTACCGTCCGCATGACAATCTGTCCGTTGCGGTTACGCTGAAGGCGAACGGAACGATCGAAAAGAATGTCATCGGAAGTATCGCGGAATCCTGCGTGCTGGATTCGGACAATGAGGCGGAATACAGACGGATGAAGGAAATCTTTACCTCCCCGTCTTTACAGTTCGCAAGCTTCACGATCACCGAAAAAGGGTACTCGGTGAAAGGAACCGACGGAAATTATACGAAAGCTACGCTGGATGACTTCCTCGCAGGCCCGGAAAAACCGCACAGCTATATCGGAAAAGTCGCGTCGCTGTTATACGCAAGATATAAAGCGGGAGAACTGCCGGTGGCGATGGTGTCCATGGATAACTGTTCGCATAACGGAGATAAGCTGCACGATGCGATGAGCACTTTCGCGAAGGCTTGGACGGAAAACGGAAAGGCAGAGGCGGGATTCAAGACATATGTCGAAAATCCGGCAAAAGTCAGCTTCCCGTGGACCATGATTGACAAGATCACTCCGCGTCCGGATGCGTCGGTACAGAAGATGCTGGAAAAAGACGGGCTGGATCTGACACCGGTTGTTACATCGAAGAACACCTATGTCGCACCGTTTGTGAACGCGGAAGAAAGCGAATACCTCGTCATTGAGGATCAATTCCCGAACGGAAGACCGGATCTTGATAAAGCGGGAATCATCTTCACGGATAAGGAAACGGTCGACAAAGTTGAAAAGATGAAAGTCTGCACGTGCCTGAACCCGCTTCATACTGCGCTGGCGGTATTCGGATGTCTTCTCGGTTACACCAAGATTTCCGATGAAATGAAGGATAATGACTTGGTGAATCTGGTTGAGCGCATAGGTTATAAAGAAGGATTGCCGGTCGTTGTGGATCCGGGAATCTTAGATCCGAAACACTTCATCGATGTCGTCATCAATGTGCGTGTTCCGAATCCGTTTATGCCGGATACCCCGCAGAGAATTGCGACCGATACTTCGCAGAAACTGGCCATCCGCTTCGGTGAAACCATCAAGGCGTACATGGGAAGAAATGATTTGAATGTTATGGATCTCAAGTGCATTCCGTTTGTGTTTGCGGGATGGTTAAGATACCTGATGGCTTTGGATGATAACGGGAATCCGTTCACTCCGAGCCCGGATCCGTTACTGGAAGAAGTTACTCCGTACGTGAGGAAGTTCGAACTCGGAAAGAACTACACGGCAGAAGAAATCAAGAAGGAAGTATTGCCGTTATTGAAGAATCCGGTAATCTTCGGAACCGATTTGGAAGAATGCGGTCTGGCGGACAGAGTGGCCGAAGACTTCGCAAAACTTCTCAAAGGAAAAGGCGCAGTCCGTAAGGCATTACAGGAAATTTAAGAATTACTTGAATAAAACGGATCCGGCAGGGGATCCGTTTTTGTGTGTCCGGAAAGATGTTCTTCGCGCAAACAGAAGGGTGGAATGCACGTTATCCGGATGATTGCGCCGGGAAGTCTTATGATCCGGGAGATGTGATCCCGTAACGGTTTAATAATACAGAAAGCTCGTTTTTACAAATAGGATCTCAGAAAAACATATACAGCGGGTAGTAAAAAACTGCCGTATTTTCACAATCCTTTGGTATAATAAATATACACGAGGAAGATAATATGGCAGATCAAAAAGAATATGATGCAATTTGTGCCGGCATTGCGACCTGGGATACGATTTTTACAGGTGTGGATCCGGATTTTTTACGTATGGACGGAATGACGGCGGAAGGTTATTACGCGTCTTCCGGAGGGGATGCGGTCAACGCGGCTGTCTCGATGGGAAGACTCGGCACAAAGACTGCGGTATGCGCGTGTATCGGTAATGACAGTGCGGCAGAATTGGTGAAAGAGGACTTGCGCAAGGCAGGTGTCTCTGCCGACTACCTGACGGTCCGCGAAGATCTTCATACCGCGTCGCCGGTGCTGTTGGTGGATGAGAGCGGAGAGAGGCATATCCTGCGGGTTCCGAAGAACGCAAATCATTATTTCACCAAGGAGATGGTTCCGGAGGAATTGTTGGTAAAAAGCCGTCATCTTCACTTTGCGAGTGCGAATGTGATGCCCGGAATCGACGGAAAGCCGTTAGGCGAACTGTTCGCAAAAGCACACGATCTGGGATTAACGACATCGATGGATGTATCCTACGATAAAGCCGGAAAATGGCTGGAAAACATAGAGGATGCCTTAGCGAACTGCGATGTGTTAATCCCCAGTTACCAGGAAGCGAAAATGTATGCCAAATCCGACCGGATCGATGACATCATGGATTTCTTCTCGAAGTATCCGCTGTCGGTCTTTGGAATCAAACTCGGTGAAGACGGCGTGGTAGTTACGAATTTTGCGGAAACCTGGCGGATTCCTACGCTGTTTCATGGAACGCCGGTGGATACGACAGGTGCCGGAGATGCGTTTTTGTCCGGGTTTGTGAGCGCATGGCTGGAAGGATTCGATGTGCCTTCCTGTGCGGCAATCGGTTCGGCGCAGTCGGCATTGGTGCTCCGAAAAGTAGGCGCGAATACCGGTGCGGGAGATACCGACCAAATTGTTGAAATACTCGAAGAGAATCATATAAAGCTTCATAAGGCGGAGGGATGATCATGGAAGAATTCTGGAAGAAACAGCTCGAAAGCGCACAGATACGTATCGGAAAAGGTTCAAATCATTTCACGATGAACCGCGGGAGTTTCCGTTATAAAAAGCGTTATGAATGGAGCCGGAATCTTTCAAAGACCGGAGTAGAAAAGTCGGAACATACATACCGCGTTTTGTATAAGGATCCGAAAACCGGGAACGGATATTTCCTGGAAGGAACCGAAAAGGACGGATTGGTGAAGATTACCTTCGGAGGAAATGCGGCGGGAGTCAACCGGTATTGGATCACCTTGCCGTCGGACGCTACGGAAGAGATCTACGGATGCGGGGAAACCTATTCCGAATTGAATCTGAAGAAAAACCTGGTGCGTATCTTCGTGGCGGAACATCAAAATGCCCTCCGGATCGGAGGAAAAATCATCCGTGAAAAAATACGGGGGCCGAAGTATGAAAAGAAGCTTGGATTTGAGAAATATGAATCATATTATGTTCAGCCGACTTTTGTGTCTTCCAAGAAGTACTTCCTGCACGCGGATACAAAAGAATTTGCCGAGTTTGATTTCCGGAAAGATGACTCGATGACTCTTCACTTCAATGAACGCCCGGTTCTTTATCTCGGCAGCGGGAAGACTTATGAGGATATTTCCCGGGAAATGAGAAAACTGTTCGGGTATTACGGAAAACTGCCGGATTGGGTTCATGACGGAGCGATTTTGGCAATTCAGGAAGGATGCACGGCCGTTGACCGCAGAGTAAAAGCTGCGAGGGATGCCGGAGCGAAGGTGTGCGGTGTTTGGTCGCAGGACTGGTGCGGATGCCGCAGGACCGGATTCGGATACCAGGTTATGTGGAACTGGGAAGCCGATGAGGAACTGTATCCGAACCTCAAAGATAAGATTCAGGAATGGAAGGCACAGGGAATTCATTTCCTGGGCTATATCAATCCGTTTATGGCACTGGAGAAACCGTTATACAAGTACGCGAGCGAACACGGGTATTGCGTAAAGGATCCGGAAGGAAAAGATTATCTGGTGACCATTACAACGTTCCCGGCAGCCATGATCGACTTTACAAATCCGGATGCGTACAACTGGTATAAGGAAATCATCAAAAAGAATATGATCGGAATCGGATTATCCGGGTGGATGGCAGATTTTGGAGAATACCTGCCGGTGGACGCGGTTTTATACAATCATGAAGACGCGGCGAAGTGGCATAACGAATGGCCGGCAATCTGGGCAAGGATGAACCGGGAAGCCATCGAGGAATGCGGAAAGAAAGATGAAATCTTCTACTTCACAAGAGCGGGATATACCGGCAGCATCGGAAACACACCGATGATGTGGACCGGTGACCAGCACGTGGATTGGTCGGTGGATGACGGACTTCCGTCGGTGATTCCGGCAAGCCTTTCGTTAGCGATGAGCGGTCAGCCGATAACCCACAGTGATATCGGCGGATATACGACTGTGATGCATATGACAAGATCAAAGGAACTGTTGATGCGCTGGGAAGAGATGAATGTCTTTACCCCGTTATACCGTTTCCATGAAGGGAACCA
Source organism: uncultured Erysipelotrichaceae bacterium (assembly GCA_902773425.1). Classification (GTDB taxonomy): domain Bacteria; phylum Bacillota_I; class Bacilli_A; order Erysipelotrichales; family Erysipelotrichaceae; genus RUG11872. The sequence goes on from CACYEP010000077.1 coordinate 7,433, forward strand.
GCCGTCCCGCAACGTGCAGTTTGACACGGATGAAGAACTATTGAAGCATTTGGCGAAGATGTCGAAGCTGCATGCGGCACTGAAACCGTATATCAAGTCCTTGGAGAAGGAAGCGGAAGAAGGCGTTCCGATGATGCGTCCTCTGTTCTACTACTATGAAAAGACAAAGATGGACATGACGGAATATCTCTTCGGAAGAGATTTCCTGGTTGCGCCGGTTGTACAAAAGGGAGCGGAGTCCAGAACCGTGTTCCTTCCGGAAGATGAATGGGAAGGGCTTTGGGATCAAAAGGAATACAAGCCCGGTGAGCATACCGCAAAGGCACCGATCGGCATGATTCCGGTATATGTCCGGAATAATCATGCGGTCAGCGAGGACGTGCTGGATTCTCTTCGCAAAATCATGAGCGAATAAACATAAAAAGTCTGTGAAAGCGAGTATAATCAATTCCGGACAATTAAGTAACAGGAGAGTATATGAAGATTGGATTTATCGGTTTGGGAATTATGGGCGAAGCAATGTGCGGAAATATTGTGAAAAAGCACAATGATCTCGTCTATGTCAGCGATCTTTCAAAAGAGAAGGTTGCGTTATTGGAAAAACAGGGCGCGGTTGCGTGTGAAAACAACATCGAAGCCGCAAAGAACGCAGATGTGATTATCACGATGGTGCCGAAATCGGAGCACTCGATGGCTGTCTACAAAGAGATTTTGTCGGTGCTGGACGAAACGAAACTGTGCATCGACATGAGCACGATCGATCCGGCAGTATCCGTGGAGATTTCAGAAATGGTCAAGAAGACCGGAGCTTCCTTCGTGGATGCGCCGGTGGTAAAGTCCCGTCCGGCCGCAGAGGCAGGAAAGCTTGGAATCTATGTGGGAGGAAGCGAAGAAGATTACGCGAAGGCTCTTCCGGTTCTTTCCTACATGGGCGAAAATATCATCCGCATGGGAGATAACGGAAAAGGCCTGGTGATGAAAATCTGCCATAATGCCTTGGTGTCCCAGATTCAAAACGGCGTCAACGAGACAAGCACGTTGGCTGCGAAGTACGGAATCGACATCATGACTTTCGCGCAGGCGATCGGTTACGGCGGAGGACAGAACTTCTATCTGGATTCCAAGAAACAGGTCATTGCGAACGAAGATTTCACAACGGCATTCTCGGTTGCGAACATGCACAAGGATGTACATATTTGCCTGAACATGGCGGAAAAGACCGGATTTAAGATGCCGGGAGAAGAAAATGCCGCCAGAGTATACGATAAAGCGATGGCGGAAGGACTCGGAGGAAAGGATTTCTCCGCGACCGTGCTGGCTGTCCGGGAGGAAACCAAATGATCAAACCGTTTGAAGCGGCATATATTCCGGTAGGTGTCGGAACATTCCATATGCCCAGCGCTACGGATCAATTTGAAAAATCCATCGCGATGTTAAAGTCGCTGGAACCGGAAATCAAAGTTCCGGGAGAGATGCTGCTGAGTGTCGCAAAACTTCGTGAATACCTGGATACGATTGATCCGGATTTGATTATTTTCCAGAATCTGACATTCGCGAACGCGGCGTACGCAAGTGAAGTCATGCACGCATTTCCGGATGTTCCGGTGCTGTTATGGACCTTGCGCGAGCCGGTAATCGACGGAGGAAGACTTCGCCTGAACTCTTTGACCGGCGCATATTCCGCCGCGAATACTTTCCGTCAGTTCGGAAAAGAACCGTTTGAGTACATGTACGGAGGACCGGAAGAAGATAAGGTCCGTCATACGGCGGAAACCGTGATCCGGGCTGCGAAGGTAAAACACGCGATGAAGTCATTGCGCGGATGCGCCATCGGTCATACTCCGGAAGGATTCGGGTTCGGAAGAGCGCTGGATCTGGATCTTCTTCAGACCTTCGGTGTGCACCAGGAGGCAATCGAAGCCAGAGAACTGATTGAAAAGGCAAAAGGATATACCGATGAAGAAATCGCGGAATATCTGGAAGACGCGATGAAGAAAACGGTCGGACTGGAGAACACGCCGGAAAAGAACCGTTATGACTTTGCGCGTTTATATAAGGCATACGATACGTTTGTAAAGGAACACGGAATCGGAATGATTGCGTCGCGCTGCTGGCCGGATTTCTTTACTTCGTTCGGCACGCCGGTCTGCACGGTATTGGGAATGTTGAATGATATGGGCGTAGCGGCGGCCTGCGAAGCAGATATGTACGGCGCATTATCCATGTGGATCGGCATGCAGTTATCGCATAAGGCGGTATTCTTCGGCGATCCGGTATCCCTGGATGAGAAGAAGAATACAATCACCTTCTGGCACTGCGGTACGGCAGCTTGTTCGCTGGCACGCAAAGATACCGGAGCGGTAATCGGGGAACACTGCAACCGCCATATCGGTCCGACCTTGGAATTCGGATGCGAAAAATCCGAACGGGCGACAATTTTCCGGATCGGACGCAATCCGGACGGAAGTTTCCGTTTCTTCATTGCGAAAGGAAAAGCACTGGATGCGCCGAAACAGTTCTTCGGGACATCGGTGGTCGTCGAAACCAAAGAAAACAGCGAAGCCATCATTCATGAATCTGTGAAGTCCGGGTTTGAACCGCATTACGTCGTCGTATTCGATGATGTTGCGGAAGAACTCGAAGTTCTCGCAAACATGTTTAAAATTGAGACTGTAAAATACTAAGAATAAGGCAGATTCCTGTGACGGCGGAATCTGCCTTTTTTTGTTCATCGGTTGTTTAACGCATGGCGCACAAGCCCTATAAACAAAGGATGCGGTTTATTGGGGCGGGATTTAAATTCCGGGTGGAATTGGACACCGACATAGTAACTGTTGCCGGTTTCCACGGTTTCAACAATATAATTGTCCGGAGATGTTCCGGAGATGATCAGACCGGCATCTTCGAGAACTTCACGGAACTCATTGTTGAATTCATAACGGTGGCGGTGACGTTCACGGATTTTTGTTTCCCGGTATTCTTCATGGATGCGGGTATTCTCTTTTAATCGGCAGGGATAGGAACCCAACCGGAGGGTTCCTCCCTTGTTGGTAGCATCGTTTTGATCCGGCAGAAAGTCGATGACTTTGTGAGAGGAATCCGGGTCGAACTCACGGGAGTTCGCGTCGTTCATGCCGCAGACGTTGCGCGCAAATTCGATGACGGCCACCTGCATGCCCAGACAGATACCGAGATACGGAAGATTCCGGGTGCGGCAATATTCCGCCGTGAGGATCATGCCTTCGATGCCGCGGTCGCCGAATCCTCCGGGAACAATGATTCCGTCCAAAGATTCCAGTTTTTTGGAAATGTTGTCACGGGTGATTGTTTCGCTGTCGATCCATTTGATTTTCACTTTTGCGTCGAACGCGTAACCGGCATGGGTCAAAGCTTCCGCAACGGAAAGGTAAGCGTCATGAAGCTTGACATATTTACCGACCAATCCGATTGTGACCGTGTGATGAAGATGTTTGATGGAGTGGATCAGGTTCTTCCATTCCGAGATATCCGGGTCTTTCGTGGTGAGGCGGAGCTTCCGGCATACAGCGTCATCAAATCCCTGTTTGTGCAGCATCAGCGGGGCTTCGTACAAGATGGGAAGAGTACGGTTTTCGATGACACAGTCACGTTCGATGTTGCAGAAGAGGGCGATTTTATCAAAGATATCTTCTTCCAGAGGCTTGCCGGAGCGAAGGACCACGAAATCCGGATGGATGCCGAGCCCCTGGAGTTCTTTCACGGAATGCTGGGTGGGCTTGCTCTTGTGTTCTTTGCTGCATTCCAAGTAGGGAACTAATGTCACATGAATATAGATGGTATTCTCTTTGCCGGTTTCCAATCCGATTTGTCTGGCTGCTTCCAAGAAGGGCTGGCTTTCGATATCACCGACCGTTCCTCCGATTTCGCAAATTAAAACATCCGGATTTCCTGTATTAACCGCCGAATAGATAAAGCGTTTGATTTCGTCGGTTACGTGAGGAATGACCTGCACGGTTTTGCCGAGGTATTCGCCTCTGCGTTCTTTCTGAAGAACATTCCAATAGACTTTGCCGGTTGTCAGATTCGAGAACTTATTCAGGTCTTCGTCGATGAAACGCTCATAATGCCCGAGGTCCAGATCGGTTTCCGCGCCGTCTTCGGTGACATAGACTTCGCCGTGCTGGTAGGGAGACATAGTCCCCGGGTCAATATTGATATAGGGATCCAGTTTCTGGGATGCGACTTTTAAACCGCGTGACTTCAGCAATCTTCCGAGTGATGCGGCTGTAATACCTTTTCCAAGTCCGGAAACAACACCTCCGGTAACAAATATAATCTTTGTCATACGCGCCTCCATAAATAAAAAAAGAACATCTTTCGATGCGGTGATCCGGCAGGGGTTTTTAAACCATATTCATGCCCATCCGGTTCATGAACAAATTCATTATGTACGGCCGTAAACAATATACTTAAGCATTATAAAACCGCCGGAAAACCTGTGTCAATTCTTCAGTTCTTAATTCGGATTGCCTCGTGGTGAAACTGCGGCGCGAAGTGTGCGGGGACTAAAAAACCGCAATGTGAATTGCGGTTTTTGTGTTACTTGTAACAAATCGTCAGTGTAATATCGCCGTTTCCGAGAAGATTTGTGAGCTCATCTTCAGTCATGTTTTCCATATGACCGAGCATCGTATATTCCCAGGTGTTCGGTCCGTAGAAGACGACGATTTGATTGCCGGAGTATAAGACGATATCTCCCGGGCTTGTCGTGATGCGGGAGTTTTGGGAGGATAAAGAAGTTCCGAGCGGTCCTACCTGTTCCCAGCCTCCGTACATGGACATTTGAATGACAATTTCATGATCTTTCGCAAGGTCCGTCAATTCGCGGACGGTGTCATTGTCTTCCCATTGCACGGCGATTTCTTCATTATTCACGAACATTCTCAGGGAAGCTGTTTCTGCAGGTTCAATCATCGGTGTTTCCTCCTTTTCGCTTGGAACCGGAACAGGTTCCGGAACTTGACTGCCTGCATTCCCGCATGCGCAAAGAAATGTCAGGGCAATCATCAAAATAATCCGTTTCATCATAATCCGAAATACTCCGCGATTTCGGTCATGCGTTCGCTTTGATGAACGCGGAACGGACAGCGGGAATCGCAATGTCCGCATTTTATACAATCATTTGCGGTCTTTTCTAAAGTGCGGTAGTGTTCAGCGGCAAGGGGATCGCCGGCTTTTGCCAAGTCGTAATACTTGTTGATTAAACCGATATCCAGACCCATCGGGCAGGGCTTGCAATGGTTGCAATATACGCATTTGCCTTTGGCTTCGGACGGCGCAAACGTACCGATCACCGAATAATCGAGTTCTTCTTCGGACTTATTGTAATATTCAAGGAGAGACTCCACTTCCGCTGTGTTTGCCGCTCCGGGCAGTACGGTCAAGACACCGGGTTTATCCAATGCGTAGCGGATGCACTGGTAAGGTGTCAGTGCTTTGCCGAAAGGAGACAACGACGCATCCAGCATCTGACCTCCCGAGAAAGGCTTCATGCAGGAAATGCCGATTCCCTCAGCCTCGCAACGTTTGTAAATCGCATTTCGTTCATCCACGGAACCGTTCGCGTACTCTCCCTGTTGATAGTCATATCCGGGATTGACCGAAAACATCAGCATATCCACGACGCCGGTATCCAGGATTTTCTGAATGACGGCCGGTGTGTGGGAAGATAATCCGATGTGCCGGACGAAACCTTTCTGTTTGAGATCAAGGATCATGTCAAAGATTCCGTTTTTCTGATAGGTTTCCCAATCGGAGAACTCGTCCTGGCAATGAATGAACCCGTAATCAATAAAGTCCGTGTGCAGCTGTTCCAGCATCCACCCAACCTGTTTCCGGATAACATCCGGATCCAAGGTCCAGCCATAGGTTCCCTTGGAGTACTCAGCGCCGAAATGAATCTGATAGAAAATCTTATCACGGACATCCTTGAACGCTTCTCCGTAAATCGGGAAGGCACTGCCGTCACCTGCGGCCAAGTCGTAATAATTGATGCCGCCTTCGAAAGCCCTGCGCAATGCCTTTACGCCTTCTTCCATGCCGGCTTCATAGATATATGCCGAACCCATGCCGATCTCACTGATTGAGTCGCCGGTCCTGCGGTTTGTGCGGTATTTCATCTTCTTTACCTCCGTTCCTATATTATAATATGAATAGATAACGGAGGGGAAAATATCATGAAACGAACCGAACGGATTTCCGCGATGGAAAAGATTTTGGATGATTCCAATGCGATGCTGAAGGAAGTGGATGCGGCGCTGGAGAAATACCGCGCCATGCAGGAAAAAATCGAGGAACTCGACCTCTATTACGGCAGTAAAGAATGGTTCCGTGATCTCAAGGCTGACGAGGAAGGAAAACTCCCGGCGGACTTGAAACGCGGTGTATTATCGGAAGACGGAATCTTTGATATGATCACCCATAACCGGGAAGTCCTGGCGGATATGCTGGACTTGGCGCAGGAATTTGTTCATAACCATTAAAGGAAACGCGTCATGAAAATGCGAAAGATTGCGGCAGCTTTGCTATCCCTTTTGATGACTTTTACTTTGGCGTCCTGTAAGAAGGAAGAGCCGAAACCCGATCCGGAACCGGTAGTTCCGTCTATTACGGATTATGCGGTGGAACACGAACCGGAGTTCGGCGGCGTGTACATCAAAATCACAATTGACGATTTCAACAAGCTGGGTTTTGCGTTCGGCGACAGTGTCGATGTGGAATTCTCGACAGGATATAAACTCGAAGACCTCCCGTATTATAACGGGTACTATGTCGATGCCGGAGAACCGTTATTGATCGGCTATCCGGGTTACGACTACATTAAGGCCGCGATCAACTATGGGGAAGACTTATGGGATGAAGCAAATCTGAAACTGAGTTCAGATTCCGGCCTCTGGAGCACCGCGGACCTGGAGGAACACTCCACCGCGTCAATCCGTCTTCGTGAGAAAGGAAAGTATCTGGATATCCAGAATGCCAGAGACATTCAGTATTCGGATGACCGTACGAAGTACACAACCGATGAAGAATTTGCGAATTTCCGTAATATGACGGTCGGGGATTTAAAGGAAGGCGTCGTCTACCGTTCGGCTTCTCCGTGCGATAACCAGCACAACCGCGCGCCGTATGTAGACCGCCTAATCGAACAGGCAGGTGTGAATTTCATTTTGAACCTGGCGGATAACGAAAAGAAGATCGACGGGTATATCGCGAAAGAAGGATTCGATTCCCCGTATTTCCTGTCATTGTATGAAAACGGGAAGGTCAATCCGATTGCGATGAACATGAATTATGCGTCCGAGGATTTCACAAAGAAACTGGTCAACGGTCTTGTGTCCATCGCCGAACATGAAGGTCCGTATTTAATTCATTGTACGGAAGGAAAAGACCGCACCGGGTTCGTGTGCATGCTGCTGGAAGCTTTGGCCGGTGCGAGTTATGAAGAAATCGTCGATGATTATATGCTGACGTACGATAACTACTACAAGATCACCAAAGAAAAAGATCCGGCGAAGTATGACGTCATTCTGGACAAGAACCTCAATGCGATGTTAAAGGAAGTCATCGGCGACAAGAACGCGGATCTTACAAAGGTTGATCTGGAAGCTGCCGCAAAACAATACCTGATGAACGCCGGTATGACTGCGGAACAAATCGAAAAACTTCTGGTACGTATCACGGAATAGCGAATTAAGATGAAACGGGACAAAATTGTGCATTGTCCCGTTTTTCTAATGCTTAAATTTTCATGTGATCGCGCATGATGCGGACCATCATGTTCCACCCGTCTTTCCCTTCCTTACAAATCGGAAATACCGGGTAACAATGGAACATCCCTTCACCGACGATCATGTCATATGTTGCGTTCACCTTTTTCATGGCCTTCTCAAGAGAAGGAGCGGTTGCGTACAGTGTTTCATCCGATCCGTAAATGAATGTTACATGCGGACAATTTGTGAAGTCGGCTTTCTGAAGCCATTGTTCGTGCTGCATGGCAAACTCCCGGATCTCCGGATCCCGGAAATACTTTTTGTAGCGTTTCAGATACTTCTCTCCCATTTTGTCGGCATAAATGAAATGAACCTTCGTATTGTCCACGTGGATATCTTCATCAAGCCATGTGAGAAGATCTGAGTAATATTCATTTCTGATGGACTCCGGTTTGAATTTTGCGAAACAGCCCATGAACCGGTCTGCCGTCTCATCGTTCATTTCAAAGAAACTTTTGAGCTTTTCCCTGGTTTTGGCCATCTTTTTTTCGTTTTTGGTAAAACCTGTCAAAAGCGGAACAACCAATTTCGACTGTAACCATGCGCTGAATTTTCCGCTCTGATCAAGGTCCGGGCTTCCGAAAATGCCGTGGTCTATGTGAATGTTTTGCCTTTGAATCAGCTGCCCCACAAAACTGCTTCCCAAAGAGGACCCGATGGCACCGTCAATTTTCCCGTTATAGTTCTCCCGGATATATTTCTCGATTTTCTCCGTGACTGTAATCATGTCAGGGAATATGGAATCACTGCCGTCAAAACCATCGTAATTGACACAGATCAGATGATATTTTTCTCCTAAACGGTCCAGAACTGTTCCGAAATTCGTTTGATAGTCGCAGGCGGTCCCCGGTAATAACATCAATGTTTTTCCTGAAAGATTTCCCATTTCCGTAAACTGCATAATCGTAACTCCTTTTTCATACCTCTGAAGATTCGTAAACAGACCCTTAAAGATATGCCTGCGTCTCTTTTCACGAGAAACGCGAAGAGACGAAGGGCACAAGTTAAAGTTCTCTAACTAAAATACTATTATATTGAAATTGCGAGGGAATCGCAATACAAGTACCGAATGACGCTGCCGCAAACGAAAAAGCAGGACGAACCCTGCTTTCCGTGTTCTTTATTCTATGATAATGAATCGATCACTTCTTTGATGTCCGCGTTGATACAGATAGACCTCTTTGAAATTTGATCCGGGGAATACGCTTCGTTCAGATTCAAACATGCGTAAGTCGCCTGCGGGTTTTCATCGGTCATGCGCCAGAAGGGATACTTGATGATAACCGGAGTATTGTATCCTACACCGATTTCAAGGAACAAGATTTTCCCGGAAGCTCTGGTGCGAAGGAAGTTTTGATACCGCTCAGCTGCCAGATGCCAGCCCTCATCTTCCACAAACAAGTTGTCGGCGCGAAGATTGGTGGTCATGGGTTCCCCGTCATCCGGGCAATAGGGAATCAATTCGGAAGGGACCGTCATCGATATTTGTTTTCCTTCCGGAATCAATAATGTACCGTCTTCCGCGATTTCAAAACCCTGGGACAAAACCATCCCGCGGATGATTTGTTCGTTGTCGTAGGTTTTATCCTTAGAAGGTCCGGACGGGTTTTGACTTTGGAAGAGTCCGTAATCTCCCTGGGTGTAGAACAACCGCTTCTTATCAAATCCTGCCCGCTGGAAACAATGATCCACGTTCGTGGTAATCACGAAATAATCCTTGTCCTTCACAAGATCCAACAGCCGGCCGTACAGGTCATTCGGAATCGGCGCATAACGGTTGATCCAGATATACCTGGACCAATATCCCCAGAATTCCTCCATGGTTTCGTAGGGATAGAATCCTCCCGAGTACATATCCCGGAACTTGTATTTATCCGCGAAATCGGAAAAGTATTTCTCAAACCTTTCGCCGGTATAGATAAAGCCCGCGGCGGTAGATAATCCTGCGCCTGCGCCGATCAATACGGAATCACAGGTTTCAAGGGCGTCCTTCAGTCTTTGGATGTTATCGGAGAAGCTTGGAGTAGATTTCATAATCTTTGTCTTTAAAAACATTGAATATCACCTCGATGTCAGAGTGCGTTTCTTTCTTATAGTTTCGAACGGTCTCAACGGCGATTTCCGCGGCCCTTTGATTCGGAAAGCGGAATACGCCGGTGGAGATACAACAGAATGCGATGCCGGAGATGTTGTTTCGATCCGCCAGTTCCAGGCACGATCTGTAACAGGATTCCAACAGCCTTTCATCTTCCTTTGTCACATAATCCCCGACGATTGGACCGACGGTATGAATGACATAATCGCACGGGAGGTTGTAGGCTGACGTGATTTTCGCTGTACCGGTTTCCTCTTCATGACCCTGGGCCTTCATGATGGCGGCGCATTCATTGCGCAGCTGGATTCCCGCGAAAGTATGAATACAGTTGTCGATACACGTATGACACGGCACATAACACCCGGTTAACCCGCTGTTGGCCGCATTCACGATGGCCCCGCATTTTAGGGACGTGATGTCGCCTTGCCAAAGATAGATTCCGTCTTCCTTCGGGGTCAGTGTCTTATAATCAACGATTCCTTTTTCATTGTTCGCTTCTTTCAGGTACTCGTCCTGAACCTGTAAGAAGTCCTCGCCGATTTCTTTCGGAAGACGGACGTTCATCAGGGAGCGCAGGAGTTGTTTCTGTTGGAAGGCGTCGTTTGGCACAGGCAGTTTCCGGTATTGACTGTTTTCATTTAGAAGATAATTGATCAGATACTTCATTCGTTCTTCCTGTTTCATCGCTATCTTTCCTTTCTGTTTTCGAACAGGGAGTCTACGCTGAGGATATACGTCAAATCTTCGGGCTTGGTGACGGAAAGATTCCCGAGCTTTTCTTTGGCGCGCTGAACCCATGTTTCCCGTTCGTCATAGGTTTCATAAATCAAGGACTGTTCCAGCGGAAGGATATTCATGCGAGGCCATACTTCTTTGGCGGATTCCGCGATCCATACCAGCGCTCCGTCATAAAGTTTCCGGTCATCATCGTTTTCATGATTGCGCTGTTCAGCACGACACTCGATGAGTTTCAGGATCCGGTCGCGGATTTCGTTGTCTTTCTTGAAGGAAATCTTCGTGAAAAGACCTTCCGGGTCGGGAATCACGAACGCTTCTTCATCATTTTGATGACGAACCGTCACACGGATCCCGGTCAGGATGGCGGTAATGTACATGTTCAGGTCCTTTCCGAACCGTTTTTGGATCACAGGGGAAGCGGAAAGAACTTCCGAAACCATCGTCATATCTTCATTGAACTCTGCGTTTGCCTGAACCTGAAGTTCGGTGCCGGATTCCGGGTCATATCCGCATAAACGGAAGGTTGGATGAAGGCTGAGTTCCGCGTAGAACCGGTCGCATTTTGCCATGGGGAACACAAAGGCATTCCGAAGATATACCGGAGAATATACCGGGTGTACGGACGGAGTTTGATCGAGTCCGTCCGTGCCGGCGTAAAGAACCGGAAATTGTGTAAATAAATCATACAGTCTGTCGGCTGGATTCATAAGATCACCTCGAACTCATTGTAGCATCCTTCCCAAAGAAAAACCGCTTAGAAACCCTAAGCGGTGTGTCAAACGGACAGAGCTGTTCTAATCTTCAACTTTTCGGTAATCGATTCCGAAGATTGTAATGATTTGATCGGAATATGTTTTGAGTGTTTCCGCGACTTGAATGTGATGAAAATTCTGAGGATTTTCGGGATCCGGATAACAGAAATGCATTGTCATAGAGATCAGGTGTCCCTCGAACGGATTCATCCCGTCATAACCGATACAGCCACATTCGCCGTAGTCTTCGGAAATACCGCCGCTTTCATCCAACAGGGCCAGATTCCAAGTGTTCCGGTCGGTAGATTCCACAGAAATGTCCGGATAGAGTGCGCGGTTTTCCTCAAGATAGGGAGTCCATTTCCCGGGAAATACTTTGTGCAGGTACTCAATAAAACGGTCTTTTTTTGCGCAATAAGCTTTATTTAAGGAATTGACGCTGTTACTTCCTCCTTTGACAAAGAATACCTTCCCGAAACCGTCCGGCTGATTACTGAGTATTTCCGCTCCGCCGGGGAATTGATAATAGTACAGATTCGTTCCCGGTTCGTCCCAGGTAGGATTCATCTGAATGAAATCGGAAGTTTCTGTGTATTTCCCGACATCTTTTTTTGCCCAGGTATCGTAAATGGTTCCCCGGGTGAACTTCATTACACGCCCTGACGTGCTGTACCAGGTGCCGTCATAGGCGGAAGGAAACGAGTTGTTGAAAACATAGACCAATAAGACTGCGGCTAAGCCGAGAACTATCACGGACAGCCCGATAATATATTTGAGGTTCCTGTTTTCTTTCTTACGGATTTCGTCCTTGGTGGCTTCCAAGAGATCGGATAACACGGTCTGATCATCCGGCTCTTCTCCGCTGATCAAAGAGGAAAGGGGGATATCCAGTTCTTTTGAAATCGGCTCCAACAGCGAAACATCCGGAAACCGGTCTCCGTTTTCCCAGCGCGAGACCGCAGAGTTGGAAACGTGAAGCCTGTCCGCCAGTTCCTGTTGGGTATATCCCTTCCCGGCACGTGCGTCCGCGATGAGTTTGCCTGTTCGTTTAAGATTCATAGCGCACCTCTTTTCAACTTCACTATAAAACAGTCTTGGAAGTTTTTGTTTGACAGACCGTCAAACGGACGGTTTCCGGTCTTCCGCAGCGTAAAAAAACTGCCTTCCGTGAAAGGAAGACAGTTTCGGAGTTGTTATTTCAGAAGTCCTTTGATCGTTGCGGCCATGTCGTCAGCGGTCAAGCCGAATTCCTTCTGTAAGTAAGCGGCTGTGCCGACCTGTCCGAAGACATCCTTGACGCCGACTCTCTTGAACGGAACGGATACGCCGTTTTCCGCAAGAACTTCGGAGACAGCGGAACCAAGACCGCCGATGATGTTGTGGTTATCAACGGTGATGACCGCCTTCTTTCCGGCAACTTCCTTCAATACGGTTTCCGCATCGAGAGGCTTAATGGATACCAAGTCGATGACTTCCGTGGAAACGCCTTCCGCTTCCAGTTTTTCCGCCGCATCCAGCGCATCATTTAATAACTGGCCTGCGGAGATGATCAATGCGTCTTTTCCTTCTTTCAGGATTTCCGCTTTGCCGATTTGGAACGTGGAACCCGGTTCATAAAGGTTACGGACATCCTTACGGTTGAAACGCAGATAATGAATTCCGTCCAGCGGAGCGACTTCACGTACTGCCCATGCCAGCTGGGTTGCGTCTGCCGGATCCAGGATCACAACATTCGGGATGGCGCGATATAACGCGATATCTTCGAAGGAGGTGTGCGTTCCGCCGTTGGCCGCTACGGTAAAGCCCGGGTCGGTTCCGAAGACATTGATCGTATTGAACGCATAAGCGCCGGATAAGTACATCTGGTCATAGACACGTCTGGACGCAAACGGTGCGAAGGTATGAATGAACGGACGGAATCCCTCAAGGGATAAACCCGCAGCCATGCCGACCATGTTGGCTTCTGCGATGCCTACCTGAATGTAGCGGTCCGGATGAGCTTTCTGGACGATTCCCGATGCGGATGCGCCGGCTAAGTCCGCTTCCAGCATAACAACCTTATCATTTGTATTCATGACGTCCGCGACGGTTTCCATCGCGACTTTACGGAGTTCTTTACCTTTTTGTGTACGGTCATTTACTAATTTAAACATGAGCTTCCTCCTTTTCAATGAATGCACGAAGTTCTGCGAGCGCTTTGTCAGCCGCATCGTTGACTTCCTGGCTGGTGAACTTCACGGAATGGTTGGAAACCATATCTTCGAAATACTTGACGCCCTGGCCCTTGATGGTATCCAGGATAATGCAGGATGCCTGGTCTTTGACTGCCTTCGCGTTGTTGATCGCGTTGTCGATGGCTTCAATATCATCGCCTTTGACAGTTTCTACATGGAAACCGAACGCTTTCATTTTTTCCGCCATATCAAACGGATAGAGGATATCCTTGGTGTAACCGTCGAGCTGACGCTTGTTGAGATCGATGAAGGTAATGCAGTTGTTGACACGGTGACCTGCCAGGTACATGAATGCTTCCCAGCACTGGCCTTCATTGGTTTCACCGTCACCTACGATCAAGTAGGTATAGCGGTCCAGACCTTTCATTTTCTGACCTAACGCAATGCCGACCGCAGCGCTTGTGCCCTGTCCGAGGGAACCGGTGGTCATATCAACACCCGGAGTCTTGGTGCGGTCCGGATGGGACGGAAGCATGGTTCCGCCGTCATTGAGCGTATATAACGCTTCTTTCGGGAAATATCCCTTTTCTGCCAATGCGGAATACCATGCCGGTCCGCAGTGACCTTTGGATAAGACGACCATATCACGGTCTTCCATTGTCGGATTTTTGGGGTCTACATGAAGCTGTTTGCCGTAGAGAACTGCCATGAGTTCTACGATGGATAATGAGCCGCCCAGATGACCGTAGGTGCGGTGTTTCAGCATATCCAAAACATCGTAACGGATCTTTGCGGCCAAAACTTGTAATTGTTTTAATTCTGCCTTTTCCATAATAAAGCACCTTTCTTTCTTATATATATTATCATGAATTTATGAAACAGACGCATGAATCCGCACGGGTTGGCAAGGTTTCCGCACAAGCAGGTATAATTCTTTATGAACAAATTTTTCTTTTTTCATTATGATTGCGAAAACGCTTACAATTCTATATAGTATCGTTGTGACAAAGGGAAATTTTTTCACTATAATGAATCAACCCTGTTTCGGAGGCAAAGATGGAAAACAACAGCACAATTAAGGAAGAAGTCAAACTGTCCAGCCGGTTATGGCTCGGCGGCGCAGACTGCATGATGACCACCCTCAACAATATCCTGACGGGCGGCGGACTCACATTCTTTTTCGTAAATTATTTCAAGATGGACCCGAAGTGGAGCGCAACCTGCTGGCTCCTGTTCGGACTTTGGAATGCGGTCAATGACCCGTTATTCGGCTATATTTCCGATAAGACGAAATCCAAACTCGGAAGACGTATTCCGTATATCCGTTACGGTTCCTTAATGGTTGCGGCAGTATTCGTCCTGACCTGGGTATTAGGCGGAAAAGGCGGAGATTTCCAGATGTTCATTCAGATGCTGATCTCGCTGTTCCTGTTTGACGCGTTATACACTGCGATCGCAACTTCGTTATATGTTATGCCGTTTGAAATGGCAGTCACCAACGAAGCGCGCTCGAAGATTTTATTCGTCAAAGTCATCTTCGGCTTGGTCGCTTTATCCGTTCCGTTAGCTCTTTTGGGCATGATCGAAGGCATCCTGAACACTTCGTTACAGACCTTCCAGATCATCATGACGATCGTCGGTGTTGCGGCAGGTCTAATCATGTTCTTCAGTACGTTCTTCTATAAAGAAAAGGGTTATACCCAGGAAGAAGAACAGTATCCTCTGATTCAGTCGATTGTAAATTGTTTCAAGAATAAATCCTTCCTGGCATTCGAATCGATTTCTTTCTCGGTGACATTCATCCAGACTGCGTTGATGATGGGCCTGAGTTATTATTTCAGCGCATCCGGCGTGAATATGCTGTATTGCTATGCGGCAATGTTTGTCGGCATCATTTTCGGAATCTGGCTTTGGATGGGCCCTGGCGCAAAGATGGGCATCAAGAAATCCATGGTTCTTATGTGCCTGATTTTCGGAACCGCGCTGGCAATCATGATGGTATTCGGTCAGACGACAATTGCGGGTATCGTCGGCTTCTTGGGCTCCGGTATCGGATTTGCGGGAGGCATGTATCTGGTTCCGTTAATGAACGGCGATGTCATCGACTATGATGAACATGTTTCCGGATTACGCCGTGAAGGCATGTACGCGGGTGTAAACTCCTTCGTCTGCAAGCCGGCAATCAGTATCGCCAACGCGATTTTCCCGATTATGCTGGGGTGGTTCGGTTATGATCCGAACATTGAAATTGCGGCACAAAGCGCGACTGCGAAAGTCGGTATCCGGATCTCCTGGTTATCCATTTCGGTCGTACTGTTATTCTTATGTGCGTTCTTAATCGGTAAGTTCTATCCGCTGGACGGTGACTGGTGGAAGGAAATCAAACAGAAGTTAGCGCGTATTCATGATGAAAAACAAAAAGCATTCGAAGAAGAAATGCTGAACCGGAAAGCGTAGTCTTTCCGGTTTTCTGCTTAGGAGTATCTATGGTTAAAACAAAAGAAAAAGTCGGTTACGCGTTCGGCGGGATCGGACACAATTTGATTTATGCGTTATTCAGCGGCTATTTATTGATTTTCTACACGGATATCTTCCAATTGTCCGGTAAGTTTACCGCCATGCTGTTTCTTATCGCGCGGATCTTTGACGCGATCAATGACCCGATCATGGGTATGATCGCCGATAAGACGAATTCGAAGTTCGGACGCTATAAAGTGTGGCTGTTACGTGCGGCACCGGTGATCGCCGGGTCGCTGATCTTGTGCTTCTTCGTTCCTAACATGGATCAGAAGCTTCAGTACATCTATGTCTATGTAACCTATATCCTGCTCGGTATGTCGTTTACCGCGGCGGATATTCCGTACTGGACTTTGCCGTCGGTTATGACGGAAGACGCGAATGAACGTACTTCTATTTTCTCGATCGGAAGCGTGGCGGGTTCCCTGGCCAGCGGAATCGGTGCGGTCGCAGTACCGATGATTGTTTCGAATGCGGGAAGCCATGCGCAGGGATATTTACTTGCGGCTATCATCTTCGCCGTTGTCGGTATCATCGGTTACACGGTTTGTGCATTTACCGCAAAAGAACGGATCGTTACCGACCGCGAAAAAGTATCGTTCGGCGAGATGATCGGTTTATTGGTGAAGAATAAGCCGTTATTGATCATCATGGCCGCAAGCTTATGCGGCAATATGGCGTTCCAAATCAAGATTGCGAATAATACCTACTATGGCACCTACGCGTTGGGCAATTATGACTATGTGACGGTGTTGTCGGGAATGCTGCTGGTAGGTATGCTGGCGGGAACGGTAATCGTTCCGGTATTGGTCAAGAAGTTCGGGTCCAAGGTTGCAATGTTAAGCGCGCTCGGATACGGAATCGTCATTTCGGTGATCTACTACCTGACCGGATATCAAAACCGGATTTTGGTGTTCATCTTCTCCGCATTATCTGCGATTACGATCGGAATGTTCACGGTATTGGTGAATGCGATGACCGCCGATACGATCGACTATGCGGAATGGAAATACGGAACCCGCGCAGAAGGCATCATCACTTCTACACGTACATTTATCACCAAACTCGCAACGGCAATCGCCGGTTCGGTGGCTGCCTATGCGCTCGACATCATTCATTATGTTCCGAATGTTGAACAGACGGATTCGGTCAAACAGGCATTCCATTCCTTCATGTCGATTTTCCCGGCAGGATTCTATGTGCTGGGATTCCTGATTCTTCTGACCTATCCTTTAACAAAGAATAAATTTGCGGAAATCCAGGCGGAATTAGCCGAAAGGAGAAACCATGAATAAAGTAACGATTGAAACTTCCTTAGGAAAAGTGACCGGCATCGAAGAGAATGATGTCTGGATGTTTAAAGGAATCCCGTACGCAATCACGGAGCGTTTTGAACTTCCGAAACCGTATCCGAAATGGGATGAATTAGATGCGACAGGTGATGAAACCGACTGTTACCAATACCTGACCTACCGCGATGAATCCAAAGGCCAGGACGCGTTCTATCACAAGGAATTCCGCAGCGACCGTGATTTTAAGTTCGCGGAATCCCCGATGACCATGAACATCATCACGAAGAAAAACGCGAAGAACCATCCGGCCCTCGTGTTTATTCACGGCGGAGGATTTGAAACCGGAACGGTCGGAGAACTACCGTACGGAACGTGCACGGAATATGCGAAGCACGATGTCTTATTCGTATCGTTGGGATACCGTCTGAATGTTTTCTCGTTATATGAAACCGGAAACTACGGCTTACATGATATGGTGTTCGGATTGAAATGGATCAAGGAACACATTGCGGATTTCGGAGGAGATCCGGACCGTATCACCGTCATGGGACAATCCGCCGGCGCAATGTCGATCATGAACCTGATGTATTCCCAGATTCTCAAGGGAGTCGTCAAAGGCGCGGTTTTGATGTCCGGCGCCGGTATGGTGCCGAAGATGACAAGACCTTGGACCAAGGAAGAATTTGCACCGTTCTGGGCGAATGTGCGCAAGCGCGCCGGTGTGGAAACGACCGAAGAATTCAAGAAACTGCCGCACGATGTAATCTGGAAAGCCTGGTATGAAGAATCCAGAGAGAACTGGAGCTTCCACGCGGTACAGCCGGGAATCGACGGGACAATCATTCCGAAGCTTCCGCAGGATGTCGCGAAGGAAGGCTCGTACCTGGATGTGCCGATGATCGTCGGAGTTACTTCGCAGGATTTCATGCCGTACATCATTTTCGATATGGCGCTGGGATGGGCAAAGCTTCACGCAAAACAGGGAAAATCCCCGGTATACGGATATATGTTTGACCGGGCTCTTCCGGGAAACAGTTTCAAGGCGTTCCATGCGTCGGATCTTTGGTATATGTTCGGAAATATGGATAAGAGCTGGAGACCTTTTGAACCCGTAGACTATGCGTTAAAGGATCAGATGGTTCACTATGTGGCAAACTTTGTCATGACCGGAAATCCTAACGGCAAAGACCTACCGGCATGGCCTTCCATTACGAAGCGCAAAAAATATTTCCGGCTGTTGGACGGCACGTCGAACGGATTGATTTCCCCGATGAAAAGCCGCCGGAAAGAGCTTCACAGTTTTCTCAAGGATAAAGGACCGATGTAAAAAAAACACGGCGGAATATTGTAGTGTTCCGCCGTTTGAAGTACACTTTCAGCACAGATACGGAGGATATTTCGATGTATTTTGGAGTAGATTGGTACCCCGATCAATGGGGTATGGAACAGGTTGATGAAGATTTAAAAGATATCAAGGAACTCGGGTGCGATTTCGTACGCATCGCGGATTTCGCGTGGCACTATTTTGAACCGGAAGACGGGAGATATGAATTCGGGTTTTTCGATGAAGTCGTCAAGCGCGTAAGAGAACAGGGGCTGAAGATCCTGTTCTGTATTCCGACCGCGACAATGCCGCCCTGGATGGTGAAGAATTATCCGGATATCATCGCGGAAGATGAGACCGGACGCAAGATTCCTTATGGCGGAAGAAGGGCGTATTGTATGAACTCGGAAGATTACCGGCGTAAATCGTACGAACTGACCAAGGCGATCGTTTCCCATTACAAAGGGGAACCGTCCATTATCGCATGGCAGGTCGATAACGAAATCGGCCATGAAGGAAGCGATATGTGCTGGTGCGAAAACTGCCATAAGAAGTTTACGGGAGTTCTGGCGAAGAAGTATCGCACCACAGACGAATTAAACAAGCGCTGGGGAACCGATTTCTGGACCCATCATTATGATGCGTTTGAGGAAGTTCCGCTGCCGAAGAAGGCGTTTACGGCGCAAAATCCGAGCCTTCGCATGGAGTTTGAACGTTTCCGTTCGCAAAGTGCGGAAGAATATATCAAGTTGTTGACGGACGCAGTACGGGAAGCGGACCCGGATGCGTATGTGCTGCATGATTTCTCCGGCGGTATGTGGGATAAGCACTATGATCCGTTCAAGGTTGCCAAACCGCTCGATACGATTGCGTTTAACAATTACCCGGTCTGGGGAGGCATGGCAGTACCTCACCGTCCGGCAGTCAATGCGTTCTATCTGGATTTCTCCCGCGGTTTGAAACAACAGAATTACTGGATCACGGAAGAAATCATGGGTGCGCAGGGACACGATGTCATCGGTGCTGCGCCGAAACCGAACCAGGCAATCGTCTGGGCGATGCAGGCAATGGCGCACGGATGCGAGAATATGTCGTTCTTCCGTTACCGTGGATTCAACAAAGGCGCGGAACAGTATTGTTTCGGCATCGTGGACGCGGACAACCGGAAAAAGAGAAAATACCGTGAAGTTCAGAAGTTCATCGCGGAAGCCAAAAAGTGGGAAGACGCTTTCACGTCTCCGATCAAAAATGATGTAGCGATCGTGTATGACT
Organism: uncultured Erysipelotrichaceae bacterium; assembly: GCA_902773425.1. Lineage (GTDB taxonomy): Bacteria > Bacillota_I > Bacilli_A > Erysipelotrichales > Erysipelotrichaceae > RUG11872. The sequence continues at coordinate 27,405 of CACYEP010000077.1, forward strand.
ATGACAGCGCCTCTGCCTTCCGCATCCAGCAGCAGTCTTCCGAATTCTCGTATGAATGGGAAACGATTTCCTACTACGAACAGTTATGGAACCGCGGGATCGGATGTGACGTGTTATCCTCCGAGATGGATTTCTCGAAGTATAAATTAGTCATCTTATCGTCCATGATTGTCATGAGCGAAGACTATAAGAAGAAACTTAAAGACTATGTCCGTAACGGCGGCACCGTGATTTTCACAAGCCGCACGGCATGGAAAGACCTCGACAACAATATCCCGTTCAAGGAGATCCTGCCGGCAGGTCTGACGGATTTGATCGGTGCAACCCTGGAGGAACAGGAATCTCTTCTGAAGGATCAATACCGGGATGTCGTTTCCTATGACGGAAAGACCGGCAAAGGCACGGTGTTCGCGGAAATGATGGAACCTACAACTGCCGAAGTGCTGTACGAATGGAAGGATTGCCTGTTCGGAGATTACGCGGCCGTTTTGAAGAATCATTATGGCGAAGGAACTGCGTATTATCTCGGCACCTCCCTGGAGAAAGACCTTCTGAAGGATTTGTTCGAAGATATCACGAAGACTGCGGACTTATCCGGAACACCGAATGGAGAAGTTGAAACAATCATCCGTCACGGAAAAGACGGAGATTACTCGATTGCGCTGGATTACCGGGATTTCTCGTGGGATATTAAGAAACACCGTTAAAACCGACCTCAATAGACGGAATAACAAACAGATACGTATCAGTTCGGGCGTATCTGTTTTTTATTGCGGAAAACAATGATGAAACCAACGACTTAACCAAGCGTTGATTTATTTGGCACGGAGGTTGTGCATAGAATGAAATTGTCCAGTAGGGGATATCTCCGGTGAATCTGAATGATCATTAAGGCAAATAAGGAGGTAAGTAAAATGAAAAAAAAGTTTGCGGTTATGATGATTCTGTGTGCATTGTTTTTTGTGTCTTTA
>CACYEP010000078.1 GCA_902773425.1 uncultured Erysipelotrichaceae bacterium
TGGGACGCGAAAGATTTGAATTATCTGATGTACCGTCTCGGAAGTAATCTTGTAAGAAAAGTAATCAAAAAAGGGAGAGTAGCTGCAGATCATGAAAAAGTTAGTTGAGTTTATACCGAATTTCAGTGTCAGCAAAGAACACGATGCGGAAACCTTTGAAGAACTCTTGAAAACCGCGAAGGGAATCGGCGATTGTGTGGTGTTGGATTTTCAGTCCGACGGATCGCATAATCGCAGCGTTTTAACGATGATCGGTTCTCCGGAGGGAATCGAAAAAGCAGCGTTTGAATTATGCAGGAAGGCACAGGAGCGCATTGATATGCGTACGCATAAGGGCGCGCACCCGCGTATGGGGGCCACGGATGTAATGCCGTTTGTACCGGCAAGAAATGTCACGCTGGAAGAATGCGTGGATTTATCCAAGCGGGTCGCTAAGCGCATCTGGGATGAATTGAAGATTCCGTCCTTCTTGTATGAAGATTCGTGCACGAGGGAAGAACGGCGAAATCTCGCGAATTGCCGGAAAGGCGAATTCGAAGGCATGAACGAAAAACTGCAGCTTCCCGAATGGGCGCCGGACTACGGAGAGCGGAAGGTACATGAAACGGCAGGTATTACGGCAATCGGAGCCAGAATGCCTTTGGTTGCGTTCAACGTGAACCTTGATACGGATGACGTGAATATTGCCAAAAAAATTGCGAAGGCGATCCGCGGAAGTTCGGGAGGGTTCAAGTACTGCAAGGCTCTCGGCATCTATTTGGAAGACAGAAAAATCGCACAGGTTTCCATGAATATGACCAATTACGAAAAGACACCACTGTTCTATACGTACGAGATGATCAAGGTGCTGGCGGAAAGATACGGCGTGAAAGTCATCGGGACCGAAATTGTAGGACTTACACCGGCGAAAGCGTTGTTGGACTGCGCCGAGTATTATTTGAAAATAGAAAATTTCCATGCGTTTGAACAGGTCATGGAATATCAGCTGCTGGAGGCGGAAGAATGAAATTGATTAATTACACAGTGGAAGGATTTGCGAAGGAACTGGCGTCGGATTCCCCGGCACCGGGAGGCGGTTCGGTGGCGGCTTTGGAAGCGGCTTTCGGGACCGGTCTGGTAATGATGGTGTGCGAGCTTACCAAGGGGAAAAAGAAATATGCGGAATATGCGGAAAGCGCGTCCTCCGTTTACGAACGTGCAAAGAAACTTCATGAAGAATTGCTGGAACTGGTGGATAAGGATACCGAGGCGTTCAACCTGGTAAGCGCGGCATTTGGGATGCCGAAGAATACCGAAGAGGAAAAGACAGCCCGTTCCGCAGCCATCCAGGAAGGACTGAAAGAGTGCTGCAATCCTCCGCTGAATGTCATGCGGAAGGTATATGAAGGATTGTGTCTGGCAGATGAATTGGCACAAGGGTATAACACGTCCTGCGCAAGTGATCTGGGCACAGGTGTGCTGAGTTTAGCCGCGGGCGCCAAAGGCGCGTATATGAATGTTTTGATCAACGCAGGAAGCCTGAAAGATCAGGAATACGCGGAAGAAAAGAAACGCGAAGCGAATGATCTTTGCGTAAAGATTACGGAATTATCGGAAGAACTGTATAAGAAAGTTCTTGCGGAACTATAAAGAAAGAAGGTTACCTATGGAGTACAAAGAATCAATATCAGCCAGTATCCGCCAGGAAGCGGAGATTGCGAAAGTTGTGCTGATGCCGGGAGACCCGTTACGCGCGAAGGCTTTGGCGGATCAGTATCTAACCGATGTTGTCTGTTTCAATAAGGTCCGGAATATGCTGGGGTTCACGGGAACCTATAAGGGAAAGCGTATTTCGGTTATGGGACACGGAATGGGAATCCCTTCCGTAGGGCTTTATACTACGGAACTGTATAACCAATTCGGAGTGGAAACGATTATCCGGATCGGTTCGGCAGGCGGTTTGAGCGAGGAAGTCAATGCGAAAGATGTCGTGATTGCGGAAGCGGCATCTACCAACTCGAACTACGGAAACGCGTACGGCATTCCGGGACAGCTGGCAGCCTGCGCAGATTTCGGATTGCTGGAAACGGCAGTGAAAAAGGCGCGTGAAAACAATATCAACGTCAAAGTCGGGAAAGTCTACACGTCGGATTTCTTCTATTATCCGCAAAAGGGTCTCAACGAGAAACTGCGTGACTTCAATCATTTGGCGGTGGAGATGGAAGCCGCGGGTCTTTATTGGACGGCGGATGCGTGCCGTAAGAAAGCCCTGACGATATTATCTGTCAGCGACCATCTGTTCAAACCGTTCGCATTGACGGCGGAAGAACGTCAAAACAGCTTCACCGATATGATGAAGATTGCTTTAGAGACAGCGTGGGAATACGCGGAGTAAGGAAATGTTCGCAAACGCGATCAAAGAGGTCGGGAACTATACAAGACCGATCTTAACAATTACCAGGGAGTACGGATCATCTGTTGTCCGGCGAGGATCTGCGACGCTTTTCTTCGTGAATGATGAAGGGGATGCGGTGACTTGCCGGCATGTGGCAAAGATGATCATGGATGCGGATAAGATCAACCGCCGCTACGAAGATTTCAAGAAAGAGCGTGAAAACGGAACTCCGGTATCCGTGCTGGAAGAAAAATACGGGTATAAGCCGGGTGTTATTGCGGAAATGCGCCATAATTTCGTGGATTCGGTCGATAAAATCACATCGATCCAATGCCTGTTTCATCCGACGCAGGATCTGGCTGTGATCCGCTTGAACGGATACGGAAAAATCATCTACCGGGGACATGCAGTGTTTTCGAAAAATGATGCCGAAATCCAGCCGGGAGATTTCCTTTGCCGTCTTGGATTCCCGTTTCCTGAATTTACCGGGTACTTCTATGATTCGGTGAAGGATAACATCGGGTTTGATCCGAACGGGAAACTCGTAACGCCGAGATTTCCGATCGAAGGCATGATGACCCGCCATCTAGCGGGAGAAAAGGGCGAGATGATCGGATTTGAACTCAGCACGCCGGGTCTTCGCGGGCAAAGCGGCGGTCCGTTATTCGATAAAAACGGAATTGTGTACGGAATGCAATACCGGACCGGGCATCTTCCTCTCGGGTTTGATTTACCGGATAAGAATGCGTCGGCATTCCTGAACGTAGGTCATTGCGTAAGCGCAGGAATCATCAAAAAGTTCCTGGAGGAACATCATATCAAGTTCTATACCGAGGATGATTTGACCCAAAGCGGGAACGGACGGATCTACCGGATTTGTTAGAAAGGAAAGAACGCTCAAAGCACGTATTTGGGCGTTTTTTCATGGGCTTCGAAACGTTTTTCGAAATAATATTCATGAAGAAATCCATGAAAGATAAATCATGGTATAATTAATAAGCTTGTGTGATAAAACAATCATAAGGAGAGGGCAATGGTAAAAGAAGTAAATCCGCGCATCCATGTCAATGAACGGGACTATCCGGTTACCGAACATAAGTGTGATGATCCGGAAAAGGCAAAGTTAGTCAAAAAACTGGCAGTTTTAATTACGGACAATATTCCGCGCAAGGCTCCGGGAGGAATGAAGGAAAACCATATGGATTTCTGGATTCTGGACAGGATGCTGACAAAGGAAGAAGTCAAGTTTATGCTGAGCTTCAAGAAACGCCGTGTCGGCAAGACAACGAAGGAACTCGCGGCTGCGAACAACATGGCAGTTGAGGATGCCCAGAAGATGATCGACCATCTTCTTTGGATCGGTATTCTTGAACAGAACCGTGACAATGAAGATCAGCATATCCAGTATATGATTCCGAAGTGGGTCGTAGGATCCGGTGAATATATGGTGGAACATCCGACATTACCGGATGAACATCCGGAAGTGGCAACGATGTTTAACCTGGCACCGCAGGAACCGCTGGAACTCGCGGCAAAGTTAGTTCCTCCGGGAGGAGCGGGCATCGGCATGCATGTTATTCCGGTTGAAAAAGCAATCGATGCGTCCAGCCGTTCGGTCAGCGTCGAACATCTTTCCCATTGGGTACAGAAGTACGATAAGTTCTGTAAGATGGTTTGTGCCTGCCGCAAGGCGCAGAGAATCCGCGGCGAAGGTGTCGGGGATATCGAAGGCTACATGTGCATCGGATGCGGAGACATCGCGGAATTCTTAGTGACCTCCGGGAAAGACGCGCAATATATTACACGCGAAGAAGTCATGGAAATCATCGAACGTGCGGAACGCAAGGGATATGTTCATCAGATCACGAACCTTGACGGACCGAACCGTATCGTAGGTATTTGTAACTGCTCTCCGGGAAGCTGCTACGGCCTGCGTACATCGCAGTTATTCAATACACCGAATATGTCGAGAAGCGCATACCGCGCACATGTGGATTACGCGAAATGCGTAGGATGCGGCAAGTGCGTGGAAGTATGCCCGGCAGGTGCGGCAAGATTAGGCCAGAAGCTCTGCAAGAAAGACGGATCCCGCATTAAATATCCGATGCGTGATTTGCCGGATGACAATGTCTGGGGAGAAGATAAATGGGATCCGAATTACCGCGATACCAACAAGATCAACTGCTATGACACCGGTACGGCTCCGTGCAAGACCGCATGTCCGGCGCATATCGCGGTTCAGGGATATATCCGCATGGCGGCGCAGGGAAGATATGAAGAAGCAGTCAAGCTGATCCGTTTGGATAATCCGTTCCCGGCGGTTTGCGGTGCAGTCTGCAACAAGCGCTGCGAAGACCGCTGCACCAGAGGAACCATTGACAAGCCGGTTGCGATTGATGAAATCAAGAAGTTCCTGGCACAATGGGAATTGAAGAATCCGGAATCTTACAAAGTCATCTGCGAAAACGGTGACGGCAACCAGTGGGATGACTACAAGATCGCCATCATCGGCGCAGGTCCGGCAGGTTTGTCGGCGGCATATTATCTGCGCACCGAAGGCTATCCGGTCACTGTCTTCGAAAAAGAAGAGAAGCCGGGCGGAATGTTGGTGAACGGTATTCCGAACTTCCGTTTGGAAAAGAGCATTATCGAAAAAGAAATCGATATCATCAAAGAGATGGGCGCAGAAATCAAGTGCGGCGTGGAAGTCGGTAAGGATGTCACGCTGGATGAACTCCGTGCACAGGGTTATAAGGCATTCTACATCGCCATCGGTTTACAGGGCGGAAGACTCGCGGGTGTTCCGGGCGAAGACGCGAAGGGCGTAGAATCCGGTGTATCCTTCTTACGCAGAGTCAATAAGGCACCGGTCAAACTGCAGGGAGATGTCGTCGTAGTCGGCGGCGGAAACGTTGCGGCAGACGTTGCGAGAAGCGCGTTAAGATGCACGGACGGCAAAGTTACGATGCTGTGCCTTGAACAGAGAAACGAAATGCCGGCTGCGAAAGATGAAATCGCAGAAATGCTCGAGGAAGGCATTGAAATCATCAACGGTTACGGCCCGAAGGAAGTTGTATCTGAAAACGGCGAAGTTACCGGCGTCGTATTCAAGAAGTGCACCTCTGTATTCGATAAGGATCACCGCTTCAATCCGCAGTATGATGAAGACGACACCATCGTAGTCACCTGTGAAAACGTATTGATGGCAATCGGCCAGAGTGCGGAGTGGGGAGATCTCCTCAAGGGTTCCAAGGTGGAATTACGCCGCAACGGAACTGCGGTAGCGGATCCGGTTACCTACCAGACGGCAGAACCGGATATCTTCGTCGGCGGTGATATCCACCACGGCGCAAGATTCGCCATTGACGCGATTGCGGACGGCAAACAGGGAATGGTTTCCATCAACCGTTTCGTACATCCGGGTCAGTCCTTAACTATCGGACGAGATCTGCGCGAATTCATCGAACTCGACCGTGACGATATCCGTGTGGAATCTTACGATAACGCAGACCGTCAGGCTCCGGGCATCAAACCGGGCGAATGGAAGACCTTCGATGACATGCGCTTACCGTTGACGGAAGAACAGGTCAAGATCGAAGCGAACCGCTGCCTCAAGTGCGGCGCAACCGTCGTCGATTTGAACCAGTGCGTCGGATGCGGCTTATGCACGACCAGATGCCAGTTTGACGCGATTCATCTGACCAGAGATATTCCGGAGGCCAGCGAGATGCATACAGCGGAAGAAATGATGAGCTTAGTCGGACCGTACGCCGCGAAACGTGCGACCCGCATCATCAAGAAGAAGATCACCGGAAAATCGGAATATCCGACCGAACAGGAAGTTATCGTAAAATAAAAA
>CACYEP010000079.1 GCA_902773425.1 uncultured Erysipelotrichaceae bacterium
ATGCGCTTTGCGGCACAAAGAAGCTGGCATATGTCGGACAGACTCCGGGGAAAACCAGGATGCTGAACTTCTATGAAGTGAACGAAGGAATCCGTCTTGTGGATGCGCCGGGTTACGGGTATCAGAAGACCGATCCGAAAAGAAACATCGATTTCGGCACCCTGATGGAACGGTATTTCGATCTGCGGAGTGATTTTTGCCGCGGAATCCTTCTTTTGATGGATTGCCGCAGAGACGTCAGCGAAGATGATTTCTTAATGAAACAGCTTGCGGACGAGTATGAGATTCCTCTTTTGGTGATTCTGACCAAGACGGATAAGCTCAATACCACCGAGAAAAACCGCCGGCCGAAACAGGTGGCAGATGTACTCGGAATTACACCTTCGAACGTGCTGATTACTTCGTCGCAGAAAAAAGACGGCGTGGAACAGGTGCTGAAACGTATCCTCGCATTAAAGTAAAAGAAAGCGGATCTTCGGATAACTCTCCGGGATCCGCTTTTCGAATCTTGAAATATTGGTTATCATTATGTAGGGAAAATAAAAAACAAAGAGGAATAAAATATGGCTGATTATCATTTTTTTGCGACAGTATCCAGAATGAAATATATCACCCGGTGGGCGCTTATGCGAAATTCGCGCTGCGAGAATTTAAGCGAGCATTCCCTGGAAGTGGCGATGATTGCGCATGCGCTGTGCTTAATCGGAAACGTAAGGTACGGAAAGAATCTGGATGCGGACCGGGCAGCGGTTTTGGCAATGTATCATGATGCGTCTGAGATCATTACCGGAGATCTTCCGACTCCGGTCAAGTACTACAACAAGGACATTAAAACCGCATATAAGGAAGTGGAGCGGATCGCGGAAGGACAGCTTTTAGATGAACTTCCGGAGTATCTGCGTTCTTCCTATGAAGGAATCGTAAAAGAGACCGACAATCCGGAAGATACCGAGCTTCGTAAATATGTCAAAGCCGCAGATAAACTGTCCGCGTTGATCAAATGTGTGGAAGAAGAACGTTCGGGAAATACGGAGTTTAAGACTGCGTATCAGTCCACGATGGAGTCCATCCGGGCGATCGGGGAAGAATTGCCGGAAGTAAATGACTTTACGGAGGACTTTTTGTCCGCGTATGGGAATACGCTGGATGAATTGCTGCGAAAAGGATAGTTGATATCGATTTTTGAAATTGATATAATCTTGGCATCGGTGCTGAACGGAAGGAGTACGGATCTTGATCCATCCAGAGAGCCGCTGCTTGGTGAAAAGCGGCTGGGTGAGTTCCGGAAGGTCGTCCGCGAACCGAAAAGGTGATATGTAATCTTTTCCGTTTTCCGCGTTAAGGATATGAGGGGAGAAATCCCGAATTAAGGTGGTACCACGCAAAGCGTCCTTTGGCGGCGCTTTTTTATTTTCAGGAGGTAGGCTATGAAAGAACTTGAGAAGAAGTATGACCATCATAAAGTTGAAGATGGCATGTACAAAAACTGGCTGGAGAAGGGATATTTTACGGCAGGCGATATGTCGAAGAAGCCGTATTGCGTTGTGATTCCTCCGCCGAATGTAACCGGTAAATTACATATCGGGCACGCATGGGATAATACCCTGCAGGATATCATTGTCCGCTACAAGCGCATGGAAGGGTATGATACGCTGTATCTTCCGGGAATGGACCATGCGGCCATCGCAACGGAAGCGAAGGTTGTGGAGCGCCTGAAAGATCAGGGAATCAACAAGTATGAACTCGGACGTGAAGGCTTCCTGAAAGCGGCATGGCAGTGGAAGGAAGAATACGCCGAACATATCCGCGAACAGTGGGGGTATCTCGGAAATTCCCTGGATTACACCAGAGAACGTTTTACGCTGGACGAAGGCTTAAATGAAGCGGTAACCGAAGTCTTCGTAAAATTATATGAAGAAGGTCTGATTTACCGCGGAGAACGCATTATCAACTGGGACCCGGTTGCAAAAACAGCTCTGTCCAACATTGAAGTCGTTCATAAAGACACGGAAGGCGGCATGTACTATTTCAATTACAAGGTACAGGAAACCGGGGAGAACCTGGCTGTCGCAACAACCAGACCGGAAACCATGTTCGGGGATGTATGTGTGGTAGTGCATCCGGATGATGAACGCTTTAAGCATCTCATCGGAAAACATGCGGTCAATCCGGCAAACGGTGAACCGCTGATCATCATTGCGGATACATATATTGATATTGAATTCGGAACCGGCGCGATGAAGTGCACTCCGGCGCATGATCCGAATGACTTCTTGATCGGTAAGAAATACGGATTCCCGATGCCGGTATGCATTAATCCGGACGGGACCATGAATGAACTGGCGGGAGAATTCAACGGCCTGGACCGTTTCGAATGCCGTAAGAGACTTGTTGAGCGCATCGATAAAGAAGGCGGCCTGATCAAGATTGAGAAGATCGTTCACCCGGTGGGACATTCGGAAAGAACCGATGCCATCGTAGAACCGTATCTTTCCAAACAATGGTTCGTAAATATGAAACCTCTGGCGGAAGCCATCATTGAAGAGCAGAAAAAAGAAGATGCGAAGATTCATTTCTATCCGGAGCGCTTTGAACATCAGTATCTCCAGTGGCTTGAAAATATTGAGGACTGGTGCATTTCGCGTCAGCTCTGGTGGGGACACCGTATCCCGGCTTGGTATCACAAAGAAACCGGCGAAATTTATGTCGGCAGAAAAGCGCCGGAGGACATTGAAAACTGGACACAGGACGAGGATGTTCTGGACACCTGGTTCTCCAGTGCATTATGGCCGTTTTCTACGCTCGGATGGCCTCATGAAACCGCCGATCTTGAACGTTACTATCCGACGGACTGCATGGTCACCGGGTATGATATCTTAACGTTCTGGGTAGTCCGCATGGCCTTCCAGGGCAAGCATTTCACCGGTAAGCTTCCGTTCAGGGATGTTTTGATTCACGGCTTGGTTCGTGATGAACAGGGCAGAAAGATGTCCAAGTCGCTCGGAAACGGCGTCGATCCGATTGAAGAAATCGATAAGTACGGCGCGGATGCGCTGAGACTGTTCCTTTCGACCAATTCGACGCCGGGGCAGGATATCCGTTACATTCCGAAGAAGGTGGACGCGAGCTGGAACTTCTTAAATAAAATCTGGAACGCAAGCCGTTTCGTGATGATGAATCTCGGAGATTTCGGATGGGAAGACTTTGATTTAAGTCATGCGTCGTTCGTGGATTCCTGGGTATTGGCGAAGTTAAACGAGACGATTGCGGAAGTCAGAAAGGACATGGACCGTTATGAATTCGGAATGGCTGCGGCAAAACTGAATGATTTTGCGTGGGATACTTTCTGTGACTGGTATCTGGAACTCGTGAAAGCAAACCTGCAGGATGAAGATCCGGAAGTCCGTAAAGCCGCGAAGTCTACTCTTTTGATCGCGCTGACCGATATTTTGAAGATGCTGCATCCGTTCTGCCCGTTTATTACCGAATCGATTTACCAGGCGCTTCCGCATACGGAAGAGTCCATTGTGATCGCGTCCTATCCAGAAGAAATCGAAGGCGTGGATTCTTCGGAAGAAGACGTGGTCGAACAGATGATTGCGGCCATTAAGACAGCGCGTCAGGTACGTTTGGATTACGATTTGAAACCGGGAGCCGAATTAACGGCGGCATTTGCGGATGCGAACGGTAATCTTTTGACACCGGATCCGAAGATTGCGAATATGCTGAAGAGATTTGCAAAGATCAATCTGACTAATTCGCTGGAAGGCGAAACGGTTCACCGTCCGATTCCGGCGGGATTGTTCGTAGTTGCGGCGGATTCCCTGTTCAACAAGGAAGAAGAGATCGCAAAACTTACAAAGGAAGCGGAGAAACTGGCATTTGAGATTCAAAGATCCGAAAAGATGCTGGGAAATCCGGGATTTGTAAATAAAGCTCCGGCTGCAAAAGTTGAAGAAGAACGCGTAAAACTCGAAAAAAATAAACTTCAGGCAAAAATTGTTGCGGACCGTCTTTCGGCTTTGCAGTAATCTGATGTAAGTGCCCGGCCGGTATAAATCTCAAAAAGCATGATAAATAAACGCTTTTTGAAACCGGCCGGATTTTTGCAAAAAAAAGGTCCGAACGGGAGAAAAGATGTTGACGAAAAAAATAAAGAAAAAAGTTAAAAAAGTTGTTGACACGGGTTTGACCCTTTGGTATATTAGATGAGCACACCGCGAGAGAGATCAAACGGGTGCGAGATCGTTCTTTGAAAACTGATGTAGAAAGAACCTAGTCAATTCAAATGAATTGAAACAGGCGACCAATAGTAACGCAAAGGAAATAAAGACGTCAGAGACGTCTTGAGTAAACAATCAAATGGAGAGTTTGATC
>CACYEP010000080.1 GCA_902773425.1 uncultured Erysipelotrichaceae bacterium
AAACTGTCCGTTCTTCTGTCACTGGAAGACGGAGCGCTGATCGACGGGAAACCGGAACGCCTGGAAGAGTTATACAACGCCGGTGTCCGGCTGATCACTCTGACATGGAACTATGAAAACTGTATGGGTTTCCCGCATTCGAAAGATCCATACATGATGAACCGCGGGCTGAAGCCTTTCGGGATTGAAACCGTGAAACGGATGAACGAACTCGGAATGATCGTTGACGTGTCCCACCTGAATGACGGGGGATTCTGGGATGTAATCCGGTATTCCAAGAAACCGGTGGTAGCTTCCCATTCCAACGCGAGAGGGCTTCGTAATGTCACCCGGAATCTGACGGATGATATGATCCTGGCAATCGCGAGCACCGGAGGAATCGTAGGCATCAACTTCTGTCCGTCCTTTGTGAGCGAAGATGAAGAACACACCTACGTTGAAGGCTTAGTGAAGCATATTGAATATATCCGGAATCTGGCGGGAATTGACTGTGTCGCTTTAGGAAGTGATTATGACGGCATCCCGGGAGAAATCGAAATGCGTGACTGCACGGAATTCCATAAGCTGGAAGATGCGCTGAGGCGGCACGGATTTACCCGAGAAGACATCGAAAAAATCTGGTATAAAAACGCGATGAGAGTTTTGAATAAGACTCTTCCATAAGAACGCACAGACACCTGTCCAAGATCCGGACAGGTGTTTTTCTGTGAATAAGTGAGATAAAGATGAATGCGGCAAACCGGTTCGCAAATTGATTTACGTAACGGTAATGTGGTATATTCGCGAATAATTTATGAAAAAAATATACTCATTCCACCCAGTTTATGGGAAAATATACTTAACAAGCATACTATTGTGAATAAGCTTCATGGATTTCGGTTTTGTCATTGTCCGCATTGTCAAGAATTGCCGATTCGGACAAAAAGAAAGATAGAATACTCGAGAGGAGAAAGTCCTATGAGCACCGACAACACATTTCCCACATTAATTAACCGTTACATTTCTGAACTTGGCTGCACCGCAAAGGAACTCGCGAATATTTCCGGGATTTCCGAAACTTTACTGAGCCGTTACAGATCCGGCCAGCGCGTTCCGACAGAAGAACAGGTCGCCAAACTTGTGAAAGGGATTGCGGCGCTTGATGAAACCAAACAGTTTGAAGAGGAAAAAGTCCTCAAAGAATTGATGGATGTCCTGCCGAAACCGTTTCCTTATGATCAATTCCAGGCCAGATGGTCTTCCTGCATTACCAAACTTCACGTGAATATTGCCCAGATGGCAAGATACCTTCACTATGATGCGTCTTATCTGTCCCGGATTACTTCGGGTCAAAGACATCCGGCACATCCCGAACAGTTTATAGCCAACGCAGCCCAGTTCCTGGCGAGGTACTACAACACACCGGCTGCCAAACAGTTCTTTGCCTCCGAGATGCATGTACCGCTCGAGAGCATTGAATATGATAATGATTACGAATCCCTGATCCTGAAATTTCTGATGACGGCAGTCCCCGAAACGGAAAAACCGATCGGGGATTTTTTAGAAAGATTGAGCCGGTTTGATTTTGACGAATACATGCGGGAAATCCATGTGGAACCGTACAACTTTTCAAATGCCGACATACTTCCTCCGATGACCAGCCGGTATTATCCGATGAGTGACCTGTTTAAGGCGGAGAAAACGTTCTTCAATGAAGTGATCCGTTCCGAAACAAAAGGTCCGTTATATATCTACAACCAGCTGACTTTTAAGGAAAACGATCTGCGCGAGGAACATATCCGCTTGTGGTCCAACGGGGTAGGTTCTCTTCTGGCACGCGGCATGGAAATCTATGTGATTCATTATATGGACCGGCCGATCAAGGAAATTGTCCGCAGTTTAAACCGCTGGATTCCGTTATACATGACCGGGATGGTGCATCCCTTCTTCAGTAACCAATCAAGCTCAACAGTGATGCACAGCCTGATCGTAACCGATGCGGCGGCAGTTTACGCGGAGAAGATTCCCTCTGCGGAAGGAAGAGGAACACTGTTGCTGACAAACGATCCGAAGGCGACAGAGTATCATCTCAGTAAAGCCCGTTATCTCCTGACCAAAGCCCGTCCGATCATCGAGTTTTTTGACCAGTCACATAAACTTGATTTCCAGGAATTCTTAAGAATTGAAACTTCCAAGCCGGGAATCCGGCGCAGGATCATTGAAGCCCTGCCGATGCATACTCTTCCCCGGTCCGTGCTGGAACGCATTCTGGATTCCAACTTCATCCGCGGTGAGGAAAAAGAGAGAGTTCTCATGGAAGCCGGCCAATTCGCCCGCAGTATGGAAGTCCTTTTGAAAGAAAATCAGGTATATGATGAAATCCGGGTGCTTTCCAAAGAAGAATTTGAAGAACGCCCGGTCCGGTTATTCCTTCCGAATTCCTTTGTGTCCAGAGATATCGTTTACTCCTATGAAGACTACCTGGAACATCTTGATTCGACAATGAAGTACCAGGAAGAAATACCGAACTATCATGTTCACGTGCGGAACGGAGTTTGGTTTAACAATCTCCAGTTTACGATTAAGGAAGGGGATTGGCTGATAATCTCAAAGAACTCTTTCCCGGCAATGCACATCGTATTCCGTCACGAAAAGATTCGCAAAGCGATTGAAACTCTTTTGGACGAAAGGTATGATGAAGGAAAAAAGGAGTCTTAATATGGAATTTCAGGAAGTGTTAAATCAAAGATATTCTGTACGGATGTATGAAGAACGTCCGGTTGAAGAAGAAAAACTGCGGAAAGTTCTTGAAGCCGGCCATATGGCGCCGACGGCGAAGAACATCCAGCCGCACCGTGTCTATGTATTATCGAGCCCGGAAGCCCTGGAAAAGATCCGCTCACTGACCCGCTGCGCATTCAACGCACCGGTTGTACTGATGGTAAGCGTCAACGCGGATGAAGAATATCACTGCATGTTTGATGAGGGAGTTGTGTCCGGCGAAGAGGATGCGGCCATCGCTTCGACTTATATGATGCTGGAAGCTGCAAATCAGGGACTCGGAACATGCTGGGTAAACTATTTCCCGCATGCGGAAACCGCGAAGGCATTCGGTCTTCCGGAAAATGAACGTCTTGTTTTATTGATGCCGGTCGGTTATCCGGCAGAGAATTCCGTTCCGAGCGCGAATCATACAAAGAAACGCCCGTTTGACGAAATCGTGAAGGTGCTGTAATGGACCGTTCAAAAGAGATTGTCAAGGTCAGTATCCGCGGGATCCTGGTGAATCTTTTCTTAGTTGCCGCAAAGGCGGTCATCGGGTTATTGGCGAAGTCGACCGCGATCCTGCTGGATGCCGTCAACAACTTCTCGGACGCGC
>CACYEP010000081.1 GCA_902773425.1 uncultured Erysipelotrichaceae bacterium
GCATAAATCAAGCACCTTCTTGGATATGCCCGAAAACTGGCTTATTATAACAAAGAAGGTGCTGATATATTTACTGTTTGCGTTTTATCTTACGCATACCACAGATCGATGCTAAAGTATCCTTTTCTGGATTCCATTTGGGAACAGTATTTTTTGTGTTCTCATCCTGAAGAGTTGCCAGAGCTTCTGCTTCCTGTTCAGTTGTGATGTCAAGATAAATCATCGTCGTTTCGAGATGGGCATGACCCAACAGCTTAGAAATCTGAACTATATTGATACCATCTTCCAGCCAGTGTGATGCCCGGGCGTGTCTAAACTGATGAGCGTGGAGATTCAATGGCACATCGGGGTCTACTTCATGTGCGATAGATGCATATTTTCTGAGCATTTTTCTTACCGCAGCCTGTGAAAGCTTTCCTGATGTCCCTTTATTTCTTGAATAAAAAATATAGTTTTCGGGATTTGGATTTGATCCATGAAAAACTTCCAAGTAATTATTGAGATGGTCGACTGCTTTTGGAAGTAAATATAATGTGCGAATGACATCACCTTTTCCGGACACAATTACATATGGCTTAGAGCCATTAATATGTAAGTCCTTAACTTTCAATGAGAGTGCTTCATCCAATCTGGCAGCTGTTCCGTATAGAAGAACCATCAGGGTTTCATCGCGAATTCCGGACGTGGAGTTCATATCCGGGGATTCCAGCAAAACTTTTACTGCGTTCCGTGTAAGACCGGATACTTTTTTCTTTTTTGTATCCCTGAGAGGAACTGTTTTTGAATCATTAAGAAGATATAAATATTTCACATCACGGGAGGAAAGATATTTTATAAACACTCTCAATGACGCAAGTCTGTTGTTACAGGTTTCTGGAGAACAATTTCGTTCCTCTGCAAGCCATTGAAGCCAGTTTTCGATCATTGTATGTTCAAATGACTCTGCTGAAAACTCGCTTGATTTGATTCCGCGCTCATCCAAAAAACCGATATAATAAGTAAGAGCCGTATCGTAAGACCGGATGGTATGCGCGCTATTTGTGAGATGCGCCGGTGCATAATCTTCTATGAAAGCAGATATATATTTTGCGATTTCTACAGCTTGTGGATTTATTTTAGCCATTCTTCCTTACCTCCGGAACGATTTCGTCAAATCCTTTTCCGGATTTGCGGGATATAGTGTCTGCTAATGCCGGGACAAGGGAATAGTAGTATTTGGTCGATTCAAGATTTGTATGCCCCATGCTTTTACTAAGGTGCAGGAGTTTGTTATGATATCCAAATCCAACATCAATCCATGAATTTATGTTTCTGATCGCATAATTATGTCGAAGATCATACGGCACAGCACGTACAGTGCTTACCTGTTTCCAGATCTTCTGAAAACGCCAATTCATTGTGCCGACAGAAATATAGCTATTATTTCTTGACGGGAAGAAATAATTCCTGTCAGGGAAAAAAGATCTGGCAACAAGATCGAAACGTTCAAGCATGATTCGAACATCGTCATCAAGTACGACGTAATGCTGGATGTTTGCTTTTGTTTCACGAATATTTATGACTCCGTGCTTAATGTCCACATCTTCAGGCTGGAGCATTCGCGCCTCGGTTGTCCGCATTCCGCTGCTGTATAGAAGACGGAAAATGACTGAATATAGTAACGATTGAAAAGCATCCCTGGGCTTTTGCTCCATGTTCACTTGCTGATCGCACTTTTGAAAGAACTGTGTCAGTTCTTCATCCGAAAAAGCATGGGGTATATACTGGTTGGGTGGTACCGCAAGTGCTTCAGGCGTAATAATGGTTGTCAAGTTACGTTCTTGCAGATAGGAAAGAAACGTCCTGACTACCTGAACGCGTGAATTGCACGATAGATGACTTTCTCTACCCTTTGGTTTCATCCATGTATCCACCATTGCTTGAGTTAATGTGTTGTCCTCATATGTCTCAGTGCAGAACTCATCAAACTTTAGAAGGTTATTCTCATAAGTAGAATTCCACCTGCCAGATGCCTTTCTATATTCGATGAACTGTTGAATCAGCTGTTGTCTATTTGCAGACACGGGAAAACACCTCCATTCCGATAGGAAACATTGATATGCTTAATGCGCATTCTTTCAAATGAACCTTGTCTGAATACAAATATGAATTGAGGGAATCTGGTGATCCATGCCCCATGGTCTGACTGATTACTGGTGGCGCAACATTGTTCTCAAGCATTTTTGTAGCTGCTCTGTGTCGAAAAATATGAGTTCCTCGACGGTCTCCTTCATTCTGCCTTATATCAGCAGCATCCAGCACTTCATCAATAAGGTAGCCAATGGTGTTCTTATTTATGCCATTGTGAGGGGCATGTGAACAAACAAAAAGGCAATCAGATGTTGAGTCTGGACGTTCCAGAGCACAATAATCATAAATAGCATTCCCAACTACCGGAGACAGGGGTAATACCAAAGGCTCCTGTGTCTTTTGTTGAACAATCGTGATAATCTGCCTCCTCAAATCTATACTATCCAGCTTAAGATTTGCGATATCGCTTCGCCTCATGCCTGTATAGTAGAGCAGAGTTCCTATGGCACGCGCACGGTATGAAAGTCCATTACTCATGTCAGAAAGTGCATCAACAAACGAGGAGCTTTCTTCATCCGTGATGTACTGGATGTTTTCACGTCCAGTCGGAGCAAGCGGGAGTAGCATTATAATCCTGCGGCACTCCGTATCGTAAGAAATGCAATCCTGAAGAAAACTCCTTATTTTGGGAGTCAGCCCTCTTCCGTTCGTTCGTATAGCCGACGAATCATAATAACTATAGACTGCGGATGAATCGATCATATTTAATGATGGTATCTCCAGATTTTGCATATACAGCAAGAAATTTGAGGCAGCACTTCTGTTTCCTAAAATTGATGAACTTGAAAGAGAGCGTTTTATGCGCTGATCCTCCGAAAAATCAACCAAAGATTTATATTCATCATTGAGCTTTGAATATGCAGCTTTTGGTTCGCAAAGTGCGTTA
>CACYEP010000082.1 GCA_902773425.1 uncultured Erysipelotrichaceae bacterium
TGCACGTAGTGTTGACAAAGAGATATGACGAACTGGAAGCTGATTGATTGCAGCCTAGAGTATGGTAATAGTATGAGTAGAGCGTAACATTGACACAAAACATCGTTGACAGATGAAGGACTATATACAGAATGGAATTGAGAAGGGACTTATCTCGCTGAATGAGGATAGGTCGCGCATCACATACGTCTATTATAAGAAGGAACGGAACGCGATTTTCCACATGAAGTGCGTCCGCGATACCGCCATGCTCTTCTTTGGAATTTTTGTCGGTCAGCAGTGCATCCCATTCTCTTATCTTGAAAACTTTGAAATTCCCCTGCCACCAAAGGGAAAGCAGGAAGATACAGCTACCCATGTTTATGAACAGATCTGGCGAACCAAGACTTTGGAAGAAAAAGCAAGTGCCTTCTTGACGATGCTAAGCAGGAAATGGAGCGGATTGTTATTGGGAGGTGCTGATTAACAATTAGAAAAACGTTAAAGAATTCACAATATCAATATGGATATGGAACAGACTCTATACGATGTGTTTATCAGTTATTCGCGTAAGGATTATGTGGATGAGCATGGAAATATCATCCCTGGGAATATTATTAGCCAAATAAAAGACTCTTTCCAAAATGCTGGTATTCATTATTGGTTCGATGAGGAGGGCATTTATAGTGGTGACAAGTATATGGAGAAACTGGCTGATGCGATTTTCGCATCTACAGCTTTCGTATTCATATCTTCTATAAATTCAAATGCATCAGAGTGGACTGCAGGCGAGATAGGAACAGCTCATCTTTATAAGAAAAAGATTATCCCCTTTCGCTTGGACGATTCCCCTTTTGCGCGTTCTATCATTGTGAAGATAGCTCATTTAGACTATATCGACTGTAATCCAAATCCTGACAAAGCTATTAAGGATCTAGTCGGTCCTGTCCTTACAGCTAAGGAAGAAGAGAAAAAGAAACAGCTTGAAGAAGAAGAACGTCGTAAGAAAGAACGCCTGAAAGCAAGACGTGCCGAATTGCAACAGGAGATACAGAATCTATCCTCCGATTTACGTCGAGTCAGTTCACAGCAACAGAATATTATTGACAAGATTATTGAACAGAAGTCTTTGCTTGAGGAAACGGACAAGACATGTCCAGTATGCCTAAGGAAAGCATCACTCAGGCAAACATTCTGTGAAAGGTGTGGTTTTACTTTCCCGTTACTTTATGGCCTGGCGAATACCGAAACAGATACAGTACATTTGGCCATTCTAAAAGGTGTATGGAGAGAAGCTGAAACCCAACAAAACATAAAGAAGGAATTGAAAGATGTCAAAAATCTTTTAAATCTTGCTGAGCAGAAGGTGAAAGAATCTGCTTGTGAATTGGAAAACAAAGAGCATGAGTGTGTTGAGTTGTCAAAGCAGTTGTCTGATAGTAATGTTAAATTGGGGAAGTTGAGGTCTGAAGTCGTATCATGCCATACTGAAATAGCGAACTATTGCAAGGAGGTTGCTGAACTTAAAAATGTGATAACAAGACTTAATGCCAATCAAGCTAAAGTTGATAAAACAATTGTTAATGAGGGAGAATAGAAAAATAATCAACGTAAGGTAGTAATTAACAATGGAAATGAGGTCTTTTCAGCGAGGGCCAATGTGTTTTCTTTTATTAAATCTTTCTGTAACAATAAAAGCATAAAGGAAAGCAGCACGATGATTAGTGCTAAAGTGAAATATAAAAAATTATCGGAAGCTCTAAAAGATACCTATCACGTTGAATTGAGCGAATTCACTTTGCAAAGGTTTTCGACTATTGGAGAGCTTGTCGACACAATTTGGCAAGAGATTATATAATAAGTAACGACAAATACAAATAAATGAAGATATTCCTAAGCACTGAATTTGCACCTTATTTTGGCAAAAACGAGGTAAAAATAACAAATTCCTATATTCTTGATTGATATAAGCAGAAGCTATGAACGTTTGGAAATGGGAGATGGATATGTGTTGCAGTATGCATATCGAATCATTGTATAAGCAGTTATTGCTGTGTAAAGAGCGAGGCATGACAACTGGAATCTCAGTGCAACCAAGATGCCCGGCAGCACCGCATGATGAAACTCTGTTTGATTGTGTGATGCTCTATGCCAAGTCAGTAGGTGAAACTGGAGCAATTGAGATATCGGGAACTGTGTTTTATTGGAGTCCGTCAAAAGGAGATTGGCAGAAGTCCACAGTCGTTCGAACTTTCGATAACCTAGACGATTGCATCTCTTGGCTGAAAAATGAGAATGCCGCAAGTGAAGAATGTGCTGAGATTTTGTACGAAAGTTGCTAATTCAGGTTTTGATATAATCATGAGAATACTATTTGTATGTTCTGCTAATATATGTAGGAGTGCTTTGGCCGAAACTATATTGAGGTATAAACTGGCCGAAAGGGGGATAACCGGAGTAGAGGTGGATTCCGCTGGAGTTCATGATTATTCAGGTGAGCCAAGGGATAGCATGATGGTCTCATACGCTCGTAAGGCGGGTTATGAGTTAAATGGCAAGTCGAAGTACATCACTCAGGAGATGTTGGATTCAGCAGATTACATCATTTGCATGGAACATTTTCACTTGGTGGAGGTTCAGAAGCGGCTACCATACGTGCGCTGGAATCGCATTCATCTCTTTAACGAGATTTGTTTTGAAGAAAGAACTGGTTTGCCTGACCCTTCAGGAGATACTGGCTACATGTACACATACGTACTCCAGCGTGTAGAA
>CACYEP010000083.1 GCA_902773425.1 uncultured Erysipelotrichaceae bacterium
AATACGACATGGGATCCCGGCGCATCCTTCACGTGGAACCAATAATCGGTCTTCTTAGCTTTCTTCCAGGTAATGGCTTCGTTTTGAAGATTGTTTTTGCCGTACAGAAGGGTATGACCTTCGCGGGTCGTAAACGAGCGGTAATGCGGTTCTTCTTCCTTCTTCTTTTTTCTGCGCGGAGTGACTTTGGAAGGTTTCATATAGCCGTTTTGAACCAAGTCGGCCTTAATCTCTTCCGCGTCGGTGAAAGTGGCATTTTCCAATTGGAATTCCAGATTGGCAAAGTATTCTTCTTCGGCTTTCGTGATGTCCAGCTGACGGCGTATATATACCTGGCCGTTTTTTCCTTTGTTGTATTTCTGAAAACACTTTTTCGCGTTGCCTTTGGCATCCAGTTTCGGGTCTAAAGGGATTTCCACAAGTTCCCCGGTCTCAAACGAAGGAAGGGATATTTTGGTCATTCCTTTGGTGATTTGATCCATGTGGGCGTAGATCAGCTGACCTTTTTCCATCCACGGACCGCTGTTTAATGCTTCTTCCAGCGCGTCTTCCAAATGAATGATCTTCGCGGCGGTCTTCTTTCGTTCCTTGCGGACACATTTGTATAAGTCACCGGTCTGTTGGCGGATGCGGTCTTTCTCTTCCTTTTCCGCGTATACCGAATCCAATCCTTCAAACAACGGATAAATCAGGGGATCCTGATTCAGGTGGGTAAAAGGAATCACATGGAAGGAAGCTTTCTTTTCTTCCGGATAAAAGTATAAACTTTTTGAGGAATCCAATTCCTTCATGATGTCTGTAAAGGATTGCCCGCGGGATGTGCGGTACAAAACTTCTTTCGCAAGAAGCGGGGAGAAGCCTTCGAACTGGTCGGTTAACGGACGTTCGGGTTCGAAGGATTCCGCATCAAACGGATCGGTTCGTCCCGGGATGGGTTCCGTCAGTTTGAACGGTGCGCCGATCTGAATCGTACGGATCGTGTTGGCATACGGCGGAATCAGTTTTAGGGCATGAAGGATCCGGTTTTCGGGAGACACCAAAATCAGATTGGCGTATTTTCCCATGAGTTCCGCGTACATTTTATATTCGACCGAATCGCCCATTTCATTGACCGATCGCACTGTGAACACCAGGCAGCGGTCTAATCCGGTTTGCGACACATTTGTGATTAAGCCGGACAAAAGATACTTGCGTAACACCATGACAAAATTCGACGGTGTTTCGGGCGTGGGATATTTGCGCTTGGTGAGGCTTACGCGGTTATAGGCCGAATGGGCGGAGATAAGAAGCTGATAATTCTCTCCGTTATGACGCAATTGGAAAAGAATCTCGGTATCCGAAACTTCGTGGATCCGGTTGATTTTCGCCGGGACAACTTCCTGTAATTCCTTTGCGATCGTGTGTAATAAGATTCCGTCCAGTGCCATAAATGCCTCACTTTTTGAAATCATTATAACACGCGATTGAAATCGGATTGTCTGAAACGTATAATTACAAAAAAGGAGAGAATTATGAAAAAGGGGTTATTAATTGTCTTCAGCGGTCCGAGCGGTGTAGGAAAAGGAACGGTACGTGCGGCTTTTGAGAAAAATGAAGCCTTGAAACTGGCCTATTCGATTTCTATGACGACCAGAGAACCGCGTCAGGGAGAAAGAGACGGCGTTGAATACTTCTTTGTGACCAAGGAACGTTTCAAGGAAGCTATTGAGAACGGGGAACTGTTGGAATGGACGGAATTCGTAGGAAATTACTACGGGACTCCGGCTGCGTATGTAGAGAAGCTCCGCAATGAAGGCAAGAATGTACTTCTGGAGATTGAAGTGGACGGGGCGGCACAGATCCGCAAGAAAGTGCCGGAAGCTTTGACAATATTCCTGATTCCGCCTTCCATGGAGGAATTGGAACGGAGAATCCGCGGCAGAAGAAGCGAACCGGAGGAAATCGTCCAGCAGAGGCTCTCCAAAGCGGAAAAGGAAATGAAATTGATTTCCGATTATAAATATGTCGTCTGTAACGACAATGTAGCATTGGCGGCGAAAATCGTCACTGCGATTATAGAAGCCCACATGGAATAAGTATTCAAAAGCACGGGGATGACCCGTGTTTTATGTTAGAATCATCATATGAGGATTGCGCACATTTATCTGGAATATCCCAACGCGGCATTGGATCAAACCTTCTCGTATCTGGCGGGAAATTTTGAGCTTGCGCGGGGAATGAGAGTCTATGTGCCCCTGCGGAACAAAGATGTGATCGGGTTTGTCGATTCGCTGGAAGAAGTCGAAGATCTTGAGGCCTACGAGAAAGAGAACGGATATCAGTTAAAACCGGTATCGTCTGTTGCGGATGAACGGCCTTTGATCAATGAAGAATTGTATCAGCTCGGAAGATGGATGGCCGAAGATACCGTGACGCCGGTGATCGCGTGCTTTAACGCGATGCTGCCGAAGGCGCTGAAATTCCAAACCAAGCGTAAGAATATCCGCAAAGAAGCCTGGCTGCACTATGAATTTACGCCGGAAAACCTCAGCGAAAAGCTTCAAAACATCTTGAAAGAAATTCAAGCCGAAGATGTCCTTAGGTCTCTGATGAATGTGAAATCGACGTATGCGGTGCGCAAACTGCTGGATTTGGGCGCAATTTCGGTCGTCGAAAAAGAAAAAACCGCGAAAGTGCGGGAGGATTACGAAAAGGAACCGGAAAAGGTTTTAACGCCGGAACAGAAGGCAGTCTTTGACAAAATCGATCAGGGAAAACCCGGAGAAGTATTCTTGCTGCGGGGAGTGACCGGGTCGGGAAAGACCGAAGTATACCTTCAGCTTGCGCGAAGGGTGATCGAAGAAGGAAGACAGGTATTGATCCTGGTTCCGGAGATTTCCCTGACACCGCAGATGATGGAACACGTCTACCGCCGATTCGGAAAGAAGGTTGCCATCTATCATTCGGCATTGAACGAACAGGAAAAATACGAACAGTACAGGCTGGTTGAAAAGCGGGAAGTCGATGTGGTCGTCGGAACGCGTTCGGCCGTGTTTATGCCGTTTGAAGATCTCGGACTGATCGTGTTGGACGAGGAACACGATACTTCCTATAAACAGGATTCTTCGCCGCGGTATCATTGCCGGGACGTGGCTCTCATGCGGGCGAAAACACACGGCGCAAGGGTCGTGCTCGGAAGCGCGACACCGTCTTTGGAAAGTTACGCAAGAGCCCTCAAGGGAGTGTATACCCTGGCTGAATTGTCGCATAGGATCTACGGATCTTTGGCAACAACGTATCTGGTGGATATGACCAAGGAACGCCGCAAAGGTTATCAGCTTCTTTCCGGGGAATTGCTGCGGCGCATGAAAGGTGTTCTTGAGAAAAACGAACAGGCAATCCTGCTGTTAAACCGCCGGGGGTATGCGCCGGTTTTGAGATGCATGGAATGCGGGCATGTGATCCATTGTCCTCATTGCGATATTCCGATGTGCTATCACAAGGAAGACCGCACGCTGAAATGTCATATCTGCGGAACTTCGGTTCCCTCGGATCAGGAATGCCCCAAGTGCGGACACCGGGATTTCAAGGCGTTCGGATACGGGACCGAAAAACTCGAAGAAGAAGTCAAGCGCTTATTCCCGGATAAGAAAGTTGCCCGTCTGGACGCGGACACCGCCCAGAAAAAAGATGCCCGCCAGGAGATTCTGACAGCCTTCGGGGAACACAAATATGACATTCTGGTGGGAACCCAGATGATTTCCAAGGGATTGGATTACGGGGATGTAACCTTGGTCGGGATCCTGAACGCGGATGCGTTGTTGAACCGGCTGGATTACAGAGCCGTGGAAATGACCTTCGATTTAATGGTGCAGGCTTCGGGAAGATCGGGAAGAGCCAAGGAAGGAAACGTAGTCGTGCAGGTTATGGACGCCGACCATTATGCGATCCGTCTGGCTGCCAAACAGGATTATCTGGCATTCTTCTCGCGGGAAATGAAGTTCCGCAAACTCGGGAAGTATCCGCCGTACAGTTATTTCATTTCGTTCATCGCGGAAGATGCCGACCGGGAAAAAGCATACCGCGAGGCCGTGTTTGTGAAAGACTGGTTCCGTGAAAAAGGCGAAAAGGATCTTCTGGGGCCTTCGGATATCTTAAAACACCAGGATTATTACCGGTTCCGTGTTCTCTACCGCGGAAGGGACTTGGAGCGCATGAAAGAACTGACGCGGGAACTCTATCAGTTCCGGCGTGAAAAGAAAGATCATATCCGGTTGGTGATCGACATCAATCCGACCGGCTTGGAGGAATAATGGAAGCCAGGGAATACGCATGGATGATTTTGAATAAAACGGTAACCGATGACGCGTTCACCGGAAATTTACTGCGGAAAAAACGGGATGACATGAAGGAAGATGATTGGAATCTTGCGGTCCGGATCATTTACGGAACTTTGTCGAACCGTCTGTATCTGCGTTATCAATGGGAAGAATTCAAGCGCGGAAAACTCAGTTCCAAACTGATGAATCTGATTGATATGTCGGTATATCAGCTGGTGTTTTTGGACCGTATTCCGGATTATGCGGTAATCGATGAGGCCGTAAACCTTGCGAAAAGCGAACAGCCTTCCATGGCCCCGGTGGTGAACGGAATCCTGCGCAGTTTCGCGCGCAGAGGCAAAAAGGAGTTGTCCGGATCTTCGCGGGAGGTTTTATCTCTGCGTACATCGGTTCCTTCATGGCTGGCCGGTTTGTGGATTTCCCAATACGGGGAAGAAACCGCGGTAAAACTGTGCGAGGATACTTTGACTGTCAAGCCTACCGCGTTTCGGGTGCGTAAAGGGTTTGATCCGGAAGAAATCCAGAAAACAAATCCGGGATTCCGCAAAGGGAAGATTGCGGAGAATTCCCTGGTGGCGGAAGGAAAGATCCCGGGGGAAGTGTTCGGACGGAACAGTCTGGCAGTACAGGATCAGTCGAGCCAATGCGTTGTAAAAGAACTGGATGTGAGACCCGGAATGAAGGTACTGGATATGTGCGCCGCGCCCGGGACTAAGACAATTCAGATCGCGGAATATCTGGAAGGATCCGGGGAAGTTCACGCGTATGATGTTTATCCCGCAAGAGTCCGCCTGATTAAGGAAAGCGTAAAGAAATACGGCTTCGGAAACGTTGTGAAGGCAAAGGCGTATGATGCGAGAGTATTGCATGAATGCGAAGAGAAGGAATCGTTTGACCGGGTGTTATTGGATGCGCCCTGCAGCGGTTTGGGCGTATTGAAGGATAAGCCGGATATGAAATACCGGGTGCAGGGAAAAGATCTGGATGACTGTGCTTTCCTGCAGAAGGAATTGCTGAAGGAAGCGTATGAGATGCTCAAAGAGGGAGGCATTCTGGTATATTCCACATGCACATTGAACAAGAAGGAAAACGAGCGCCAGGTTGCCGCTTTCCTGAAGGATCATCCGGATATGCAGCTTTTGAATGAACGGACATACTTCCCGTTTGAAGATGAAAATGACGGTTTCTACCACGCCGTCCTGAAAAAAGGGTAATATATAATATATGCGGTCTATTTATGATTTAACTTACGATGAAATGACGGAAATGGTTCTGGAGCACGGCTGGAAGAAGTACCGCGGTGACCAGATTTTCCGCTGGCTTTACCGGAAAAAAGCGGAAAGCTTTGAAGAAATGACGGATTTGAAGGCGGAGATGATCGAAACCCTGAAATCGGAGTTTTCGATTGTTCTTCCGAAATTAGTCACCAGGCAGGTCTCGCGCGACGGAACCCGGAAGTATCTTTTCGAACTGGAAGACGGATCTTTGATTGAATCGGTCATGATGGTTTACGAATACGGCAAGAGCGTCTGTGTGACTTCCCAGGTAGGATGTAATATGGGCTGTAGCTTCTGTGCGTCGGGATTACTGAAGAAACAGCGTTCCCTGACCTCCGGGGAAATGACCGGACAGATTCTGGCTGTACAGAAAGATCTGGATGCGTCGGGAGACAGGGTTTCCCATATTGTGGTGATGGGGACCGGGGAACCGTTTGATAACTATGATGCGGTCATGACATTCTGCCGTACGGTCAACCATGATGTCGGACTTGGGATCGGCGCGCGTCATATTACGATTTCAACGTGCGGGTTGGTGCCGGGGATACGGAGGTTCGCGGAAGAGCATGTCCAGTTCAATCTGGCGATCTCTTTACACGCGCCGAACAATGAACTGCGTTCCAAACTGATGCCTGTCAACAAGGCGTATCCGATTGAAGATCTGATGGATGCGTTACATTACTACGCAAAATTAAATAACCGGCGCCTGAGTTTCGAATATATCCTTCTGAAGGGAGTCAATGATTCGGATGCCTGCGCCAGACAGCTGGCGGAACTAACCAGAGGATTGGATGTGTATGTCAATCTGATTCCGTACAATGAGGTCGACGAGCACGGATTCCGTACGCTTGACTATAAACAGGCCATGGTATTTTATGATAAACTGAAAAAGTTGAGGGTAGGCTGCACGCTGCGCCAGGAACACGGGGCGGATATTGATGCGGCTTGCGGACAATTGCGCGCGAAGTATGAAGGGAGAAAATCGTCATGAGGTTTGCCGGAGGATCCGATAAAGGAAAAACACGCACTTCCAACCAGGATGAGTTTGCGGTTTTAAACGACCGCGAAGGGAACTTCCTGGCAATCGTCTGCGACGGAGTAGGCGGGGGAAATCACGGCGAAATCGCAAGTCATATGACCGTTTCCTGCATGAAACAGAAGTTCGAAGACAATGAGGGCTTCAAGGATCTTGAAGATGCGCAGGCGTGGCTTTTTACTTCCATCAAACAAACCAACCAGACGGTATACATGCGCGGGATCACGGAAAGTGAATACGCGGGCATGGGTACGACTCTGGTGGCATTTTTAAAGACGAAACACGGATCTTTGATGGCCAATGTCGGAGATTCGAGAGGCTATGCGCTGGGAGTGGACGATGTGTTCAGGGCAGTTACCGTGGATCATTCGTATGTCGCAAAGCTCGTACAGACCGGACAGATTTCAATCCAGGAAGCCATGGTGCACCCGCAAAGACATGTGATTACCAACGCAATCGGTATCTGGGATGATATTACAATCGATTTCTATCCGATCGGGAAAGACGTAAAGTCGATCCTGTTATGTTCGGACGGATTGCATGATTATGTGAGCGAACGTTTGATTGCGGCGATTATGCGCGAACAGACGTTCTCGCCGGAAGAAAAAGTGAAGCGGCTGATTGATGCGGCGAACCTGGCGGGCGGATATGACAACGTGACCGCGGTCGTGGCGGAAGGCCTGGAGGCAGATCATGAATGAGATGATTGCGAACCGCTACGCGTTAGTTCAGCTGATCGGCGAAGGCGGAATGGCTTCGGTATATCTGGCCGTAGATACGATATTGAAACGGGAAGTAGCCGTAAAGGTATTGCGCGGGGATTTATCCAAGGATAATACGTCTTTGGTGCGCTTCCAGCGGGAAGCCAACGCGGCAACCAAGCTTTCCCATCCGAACATTGTAGAAGTATACGATGTCGGAGAAGACCACGGGAAAAATTTCATCGTCATGGAATATGTCAAGGGACGCACTTTGAAGGATTTGGTCCGGCAAAGGGGCGCGTTAGCCAAGGAAGAGGCCGTCAACATCATGCGTCAGCTGGTGTCTTCGGTCATGGCTGCACACAAAAACGGAATTATTCACCGGGATATCAAGTCGCAGAACGTTCTGATCAAGGATGACGGAACCGTGAAACTCAGTGACTTTGGGATCGCGCTGGCCGCGGATGCGGTGCAGCTGACGCAAACCGATGTCATCGTGGGATCGGTGCACTATCTGGCTCCGGAGCTCGCGAGGGGCGAACAGGCGACCCAGCAATCCGATATTTACGCGCTGGGAATTGTGTTCTATGAGATGCTGACGGGTGATGTTCCGCATCATGGGGATGCGCCGGTGCAGGTTGCGTTAAAGCATCTTCGCGAACAGATTCCGTCGGTCCGGGATTTCAATCCGGACATTCCGCAGTCGGTAGACAATATCATCCGTAAGGCAACTGTCAAAAACAGGGCGTACCGTTATCCGACGGCAGCGGCCATGTACGATGATCTGGTGACATGCTTGGATTCCGACCGCAAAAACGAGAAGATGATCGTGTTTGAGTCCGAAGAGCCCAAGCGCGAAACCGAGGATGAGGCGGAGAAGGCCAGGAAGTCTGCGGAACTCAAAAAGAAAAAGAAGAAGAAAAAGATCGTCGGTCTGACTACCGGCGCGATTATCGTGCTGTCGGTGCTGCTGGCACTGGCTGTAAGTGCGCTTCTGATTTATTTGATGGGAGGATTCCATTTCGGAAAACCGATGGTGGTGATCCCCGAAGT
>CACYEP010000084.1 GCA_902773425.1 uncultured Erysipelotrichaceae bacterium
AACCTTTTCAAATACAATACGCAAGAATCCTTATTAGAAAGAAGGCGAAGCAATGATAACCAACTTAAATATTGACCTGACCGTAGAGAAGGTATGTGAAGGCTTTGTCTATAACGAGTATGAAGGCAAAGGACTTTTTGGGCTTGCTGGAAAGCTGACTATACAGCCAGAATATCAGCGGAATTACATCTATGCTGACGGAAAAAGAGATGTCGCCGTCATTCAGTCCATTCTGAAAGGCTATCCTATCGGGCTGATCTATTTTACGAAGGTTGCCGAGGATAAGTATGAAATATTGGACGGGCAACAGCGAATCACAAGTATAGGGCGATTCCTGACGGGCAAATTTCCGATCCTCGATGATCATGGCATGCAACAATACTTCAACGGACTTGCTCAAAATCTCCAGAGAAAGATTCTTGATACCAAGCTAACGATCTATGAATGCAGCGGCACAGAGAGCGAGATCAAAGAATGGTTCAAAACGATCAACATCGTTGGTGTTCCATTGAATGAGCAGGAGCTCTTGAACGCTATCTATTCAGGCCCGTTTGTCACATTGGCGAAAGCTGAGTTTTCCAACAGCCAGAACGCTAATATACAGAAATGGGCGGCGTATATCAGCGGCGACGTTAAGCGGCAGGATTATTTACATACCGCGCTCATGTGGGTCAGCAAAGGCAATATTGACGATTATATGAGCCGCCATAGATACGATACTAACATTACAGAGCTTAAGACTTACTTCAACAGTGTTATTGATTGGGTATCAAGTGTCTTTCAAGATGTTGAGAGCGAAATGCGCGGGCTGAACTGGGGCACGTATTATGAGCGCTTCCATACTAACGCTTACGATCCGAACGCTGTGCATGACAAGCTGAAAGCTCTGTATGCTGATTACTTCGTAAAGAACCGTAAAGGTGTGTTTGAATATATCCTTGGTGGTTGTACTCGTACTGATGCTAAGCTGCTCGATATACGCATTTTCGATGATGTTACAAAGAGAACAGTTTATGAGCAGCAAACAGCTACTGCAGAAGCAAATGGCGTTTCAAATTGTCCGCTTTGCGCTATGGAAAACGGCAGTAACAAAGCCCGTATTTATAAATTGAAAGAAATGGAAGCTGATCATGTTACCGCTTGGAGCAACGGCGGAGCGACAGACATAAGTAACTGTACCATGCTTTGTAAAACCCATAATAGAATAAAGGGAAATAGATGATCACACAATAATAATCAATTTGTTATAAATGGATATTATTGTTTCTTTTTAGGGAGGTTGAATGGGAAACGAGAATAAAATGTACTCAAATTGGAATGTGGTGGATTTGCACATACACTCTGCGGAGAGTAATGCAGTAAAAGAACACGATTACGAAGGAAAGTGTTACTCTGCGAGAGAACTGTTGGAAAAACTGTTGAGTTATTCTAAAGGAACAGGAATGATTTTTTCTGTTACTGATCATGATTGCATCAATGTACAACTTTACAAGGACTTGGAAAATGAAATACATCGTCCTGAATTCCTGAATAGAATTAACTATATTATCGGAGTAGAGTTGGATGTCTATGATGTTAGTGTTTATGAGAAAGTGTTTCATTGTTTGGTCTTCTTTGACACTAAAGATTTGGACATTATTTCTGCTTCTATAGATGAACTGTTTAATAATGTAGAACTAAAACAGAGAGATGGTAAAGAACACTTGCCTAGTATTGCAGAAATATTCCGTGTTTTTCAAAAAAATCGAATCAAGGATATAATCTTGATTCCGCATTACCATGCAAAAGCAAAAGGAATACCTACAAGGGCAATTTCTGATGAATTACTTAATTATCTCTGTTTTAATGCGTTCGAAGATGCTAATAATATCAATAATATTACCGAGTCACTAAAGATTTACTTGAACAGTGGATACAAAGATTTTCCGTTCGTTGCTTTCTCTGATAACCATGATTTGGAAATCTATCCGAAAGCACATCACAATGACAATAATGATCATCATAAGTGTTATATTCTTTCAAATATCAATTATCCGTTTACATCAATTAAAACTGCGTTTCAGGAGCCACGCCTTAGAATAAGCATTGATGGTGTCGGTGAGATGAGGAGTGTTAACTGTCAGACGCATTATTTGGAATATCTACGATATGGCAATGATACAATTCAACTTTCGCCTTATCAAAACACTATAATAGGGAAGTTTGGAAGTGGGAAATCATTGCTGTTAGAAAGAATAAGAAAAGGGGAAGAAGGAATAAAAAACAGTGATAAGTATACGGATTTTTATAATCCTCAAGGATTTCAAATCTTTTGCTCTGGGAACCCATATAATTCGATAGATGAAATGAACCATGCGCTTAGTGACGTAATCAAGGTTTATGTGGCTGAACAAATTGAAGCTTATTATTATAAAAATGATTTAAATAAAGAAGAAGCAACCTGTCTGTTTAATAAGTTCAACATTTCTTTTGTTCCGGAAAAAGATGTTGTATTTGATTTTGGCGAAGACAAGTTAATAGATGCGTTCAAAGCCTTTAAAGAATTGTTTGATAATGATTCGCATATATCAAATTTAAACTATGCACTAGCTTTTACTAAACAAAAATACTATACACTAGACCCTTCATTTTCACGCTTAAAATACGATGATGCTCTAACTCAATTGTCCGAAGCGACAAGTATTTCTGAGAATCTTATCAAGGGAGAGATAGATACAGGTATTAAGTATTTCTCTGAGCAAGAGAAAGAACAAATAATTGATTGTACAACTCTTGTTAAGAAGAGAAATAAACAAATTGAATGTCTCAAGTTAGAACACTTCGAAGAATCTCTTAATTCTATTTTTAATGATTATTTTATCAACTTTATTAAGAATGAAAACCGGGCAGCGCTTACGAAGTTTCAAAACGATTTGGACTCTTTCCTAAGAAGCTTAGAAGAACTGTATTCTAATTCATCGAGATTCGAGGAACAATATAATGAATTGGTATATGAAAGATTAATGGAAGAGAAACTCTTCCCTATTGATAGTCATTATTCTATTGCTGCGTATAGAAAAAAAGGATCTGTTGATTATAGTTCTGCTGTTGATTATTTGTTGACAGAAAAAAGCGGATTCAGGTGCAAATCTCTTTTTTCGTCTTTGATTAAAGCGATTAACGGGGGGATCAAAGAAACTGGTTTTTCTCAGCAACAGTCTTTTCAGAAACGACTAAAGAAGTATTGCGAAGATCGAAAAAATGAGTATCAATCAAAGAATGTATATTATGATCTTCTGCTAGATGGAAATAGTATGCTAAAAAAATCTGTAGGAGAAAAATCCTCTTTGTTTATTAACCTCCTATTCTGTCGAATAGAAAACGATTTAAAAGCTGGTAAGAGTGTGCTGCTGCTAATGGATCAACCTGAAGATAACATTGATAATAGAAATGTATTTGAGCAAATCACAGAAACAATAAAAAGATTGAAAGTAGAATACAAGGGGCCCCAACTAATTATTATTACCCATAATGCAAATGTAGGAATAACTGCGGATTCAGAGAATATAATAATTGCTGAAGAAAGCCTGGGAGGAGAAAAGGGGAAAGTGTTTAAGTATTCTTCCGGATGCATTGAAAATAATTCATTCATTGACAAGGTGTGTAATACTTTGGAGGGAGGAAAAGAAGCAATGATTCAAAGGTCGGCAAAGTACGGAATAAATGTTCTTAAGAAGATAGGAGACAATAATGAACTATAATTATTATTATATTAGTGCGGATAAAACTTGTGTTTTATCTCCTGAAACGCAAAAGAAAACTAGATCAGAGGATTATATAAACGATTCCAAATGTCTAATTATTAGAATAGAGAAAAAAAGCGTTGAGCATCTATCACAGTTCTTTAAAAACGCTGTTATGCAAGCTATTATCTCAGGCGATTATGAATTGCGTATTGACAGTACTGATATTGAAGAATGCTCATTTTTCTCTGACACTGCATTTACTGAATTGTTCAATTTGATTGATGGTTCGTTGAAGGCGTGTAACGCTACTCTCTTGAAAATAAAATCTAGTTTAAAAAGCGTCTAGATTGATACTGTTGCTATTAGTTGCAACAATATATCGTTTGATGTGCCTTGCCTGGAAAATTTTTAATTCAGTTATACTTGTTCAATGATATAATTTTTAAAAAAGGAGAAGTTTTATGAAAGAATATAAGGTTGTAAGAGGTCCGATGGGGTTCTCGGTCGAAAAGGGAAAGTCAGAGACAGCGTTTAAAGGCTTTGAAGATATTATCAATCGTGAGATTGACGGAGGGTGGTCATACCACTCAATGGAAACAATTCAAGTTGAAGAAAAGCAAGGATGCTTGGCTCAGCCTACGAGGACAAATTTTTATATGTTGATTTTCGAAAGAGATGAGCAAGATTTGTAACCATCCTCCAACTAGTATTGAGTTGAAACAGGAGCTGCTAGCATCACTAGATAAATATGATGAAACGGATCCGAGAAGTACTAGGTATATACGCGTTTTCAAGCGCCCGACTATTGCGTGGGCGAAGATAGCACTATGCTTAGTCTTAACACTTATAGTTTTTATTTATCTTTTAATTAAGACTTATTATAGTAAGAATCTGTTCTTATTTATCTCTTTTGTTATTGCTTTTTGGTTGCTTTGGATACTTATATTTGGCAAGAAAACACTAATAACGATTATCAAGATTTATCAAAGATTCGCACCTATAGAGATAAGAAAACGATGTGTATTTGAGCCGTCTTGCTCTGAATATGCAATTTTGGTTTTGAATAAATATGGTTTGATTAAGGGAATTGTTAGGATTATTCGAAGATTAAAAAGATGTAAATTACCTAATGGAGGCTACGACCCTGCATAAGAGTACTGGTATAAACGGAGAAAAGTTGAAACCATAGGGCATGCCATTAATCATAAACGAGATTTTTTAAATTAAACTAGGATTAGTATAAACCTTGACGCCTTTATCAATGTAAATGTCAATACACAGATTACGGTCGTCCGTGTCAAGATCGACGCTTGCGTAAGGGAGGCCGCTCCAATACTCTTTTTTGGTTTCCAAGACTTGAGTAGTTTCAAACTCCTCGGAAGGATGTTCATAATACTTGTTTCCCACGGGTCGATATACGGTAAGTAAGTAGTCTTCAGCAAATACACTATTTAGAGAGGAATACAGTTCTGGATAGTTTAGTCATTGTTAAGTTGAAATTGAGCAGAAATGATTTCGCAGGAAATCGAAAGGGATGAAAAAAGTGAAAATCAACGATATTATTCAATGTATTTTGAATGAGAGAAGAATGACGAAAAAATCATTGGCTGGAAAAATCGGAATGTCTCCACAATTGATGAATGATCGACTCCATCATACTGAAAGTATCGGAATCGACTCCGTTATACAGTTGCTTAGCGGCGCAGGATACAAACTGATTGCTGTGCCTAATGACGTAGATTTACCAGTTAATGCATATGAAGTGACATCAGGGAAACAATCAGAACCAAAGAAGAAACTAAAGAAATATCGTGCAGTTTTAGCAAAACGTGGCACAATGATAGCTTACTCGGATTCTGTGCATGCTTTCACACCAGAAGATGCAGTTAAAATGATTATTGAGAAATACTCACTAGAAAATTCTAATGAAGAAGTTGCTGACCTTCTCGAGAATTTGGAAGAGATGAGTGAATAAGATTGTTTTAAAGATGCAAAGCGCGTTTCCGTCACATCTTCCTATTTATTAAATAACTCCGATTTGAAGAACTGTGCCAGTGTTACCCCTAACGCATCGCACAGTTTTTTAATGGTCACGATCCCCGGGTTTTTCGATGTCCCGTTCAATATACTGGTTAATGTTGTATGTGGAACACCGGAAAGGGCAGCGAGCTTATACCTTGTTATCCCTTTCTCTTCGCATATTTCTCTTATTCTTTCCGCAACAGCTTCCCTTGTTTCCATAGTTGTACCTCGATATATCGTTCTATTTTTATTATATAGTCTGATCAATTACTTGAAAATATGACGATATATCGTCATAATATGGATATGGAGATCGACTATCAGGCAATCGGAAAAAGGATCCGGGACAGGCGGAGTTATATGGGATACAGTCAGGAACTTCTGGCCTTTGAGTGTGACCTTTCCGTCCCCTACATCTCTCAAATAGAGAATGGAAGGAAATCGGTAAGCCTTCACGCTCTGTTGCAGATTGCCGACTCCCTGGATTGTACCCTTGATTTCCTTATCTTCGGCACTTCCTCTTTCTATATCTCTTCCAAAGAGTATGACTTCAACGAGACTGTAGAGAATTGCTCGAAAGAGGAGAGGAAGTATCTCTATGATCTTCTCTCCTTGAATATAAAGATGCTCAAGTCAAAACATGTGCAGGAGACAAGTTAAATAATAAGGTCTCGATGTGAGACCTCATTGCTTCTTTGTATATCTGTTAACTAATCCTGTTTCGTAGTTGTTATATCGCTGAAAGTATTAATATAAATGAAAGATTTACTTTTTTTGTACTTAAATTATGATTGCTTATTTGAACTCTAACGGATCGTTTAAAAATCGAGTTTAGTGCATTCTGTCCGCGATTTATCGCATATTTGTCAGATATGTCAGTTTTACTGTTTAAATCTGCAACGGCAAAATACAGGTTTGTGTTGATAGATGTGCGTTGTGATGTAAAATGTGTGCAGATAGAAACAGCATCTTTGAAGAGGGTGGCATAGAATGAACAAAACAAAACTGATGGCCATTGTGCCGTATGCCGGATTGGCAGGAGTCGTGGAAGAGATTGCGCTACAATACAGTGATGAATTTGAGACCACAATCAAGGTCGGGGAATTACCGAAGAAACTGGAATACGGAGTCCAGGCGGAAAAGGACGGATACGATATTATTATTTCCCGCGGAGGGACGACGGAATTACTGAAACATATCCTGACAATTCCGGTCGTCAACATTGAAATCTCCGGATATGACTATATGCGTGCCATCAAGATGGCTACTTCCATCAACGGGAAGAAAGCCATTGTCGGTTACCGCAAGATCACACAGAATGCCGAGAGTGTCATCTCTTTGATGGGCGTAGACGATATCAGCGTAGAAACGGTCAAGACCCGTGATGAGATCCGTCCGGCGATTGAACGGTTGGTTTCCAACGGATGCCAGCTGGTGCTGGGGGATGTGGTGACCCACCGTATTGCGAAAGAGGTCGGCATCAACGCGATGCTGATTACGTCGGGAAAGGAAAGCGTCACCAGTGCGTTCAATACTGCCAAGTGGCTGATGCAGTCGTTTGAATTCTCCAAACAGAAGGCCGATGCCCTGGATCAGATGCTAAAGAAGAATCCTGTCGCCAGCTATGTGATGAATCTTTCGGGAGATTTGGTGTATGAAAGCCGTCCGCTGGATGAAATCGGGTTGGGCACATTGGATCTGAAACCGTTTCTGGATGCGGTGAAAAATGAAGGCGGCCATACCTTCTCCTTGCAGAAACCGAATTATATCTACAAGATTTCCATCCATCCGGAAGATGAAACCCTCGGAGGAACCGGATATGTGCTTCATATTGCCTACCAGAGAACGGAAGATCCCAAGACGACCCGCGGTGTGCGCGTGGAACGCAAGAAGGGCATCCAGGGAACTTCGGAATTATTCGGCTATTGCGGCATTTACGATAAGAAAACGATTCATGACGCGATGACCTTCAGCAAGGTCGATGATCCGTTATTGATCCTGGGATTGCCCGGAATCGGCAAGTCCCGCATCGCGAACTGTATTCACCGCTGCTCGAACAACTGGGACAAGCCGTTTATCAATATCGACTGCCGTCTTGCCGATCCGGCCAATGCCTTGGATGAACTCAAGATCGACGGTTCGGGATCTCCGGTATTTGAAGGCGGTACGGTCTGTTTCGGGAATATTCAATTCTGTTCCCGGGAAAAACAGCACGAACTCTTCCGGAAAATCGGAGGAAGAAAGGGAAACGGATTCCGGTTTATCTGTACGGCAACTCCGAGAATGCTGGAGAATCCGGAGAACTATGACAACAGCTTAATGGGATACTTCTCTTTGCGCCTGCATGTTTCCGATGTGGAGTATACCGAACAGGAAATGGAACGCTTTGTGAATCTGAATATCATCGAGTATAACGGCACCTACGGTAAACAGATCGTCGGCATGGATGCCAAGGCGATGGAGACGCTGCTGGGATATTCCTGGAAGACGGACTTTGAAGGACTGCGTCAGGCCATCGGGCAGATGGTGCTATCCGCGAAGGGGCTGAACATTGAAAAAGAAGATGTGGAAAATGTTTTGGCCAACCGTTATCCAAAACCGGCCGCGGATTATGCGGGTACGGAAGGTACGTTAGATGAAATCGAGCTTCGGATCATGCGGCAGGTTTTGGAAGAAGAAAACGGAAACTATTCCAAGGCAGCGGAACGTTTGGGAATTGCCCGCACGACCCTTTGGAGAAGAATGACAAAATAAAACAATGAATGACGGAACAGGACCCGCTGATTGCGGGTCTTTTTCGTATGGTGTTGCAATTATAAACAGTTGCGTCTCATATTGAATCAAAAATGTGTCATTGTTTGCAAGATGAAAACCGGAATCTTGCAAATCACAACAACGGCCGATATTCTAGGATTGTAGATGTATCGAATTAAAACAATTGCTGAATTATCATGTTTAAAGGAGGAAAGTTGAAATGGGATTGGTGAATTTGGATTTTGAACGTCCGAGCAAAGAAGTTGTCGAAGGGTTCCGGAAGGTTTCGGTTGCAACCGCACATGAATCGATGGGCTGCAAAGGAAACCTGGACTACACCATCCGGCAGTTCTACCCGGGGATGAAAATCTGCGGGACAGCGGTCACATGCGAATGCCCGGAAATGGACAATCTGACTCTTCATGCGGCAATTCATGTTGCGCAGCCCGGAGATGTCATTGTCTGCACGATGGGAGGCTACGAACAGCAGGGTCCGTTCGGTGATTGCCTGGCGACGTTATGCAAGGCACGCGGCATTGAAGGATTGGTTCTTGATTGCTGCGCCAGAGACGGTGAAACGGTCAACGAGATCGGTTTCCCGATTTTCTGCAAAGGCCATTGCGTCAACGGCACCGGCAAGGAGAAATTCGGAAAAGTGAATTATCCGATTGCGATCGGCGGCCAGGTTGTCCGTCCGGGGGATATCATCCTCGGTGACGATGACGGAGTCGTAGTCGTTCCGCGCGAAATCGCGGAAGAAGTGCTGGAAAAGGCTCTTGCGAGACTCGCTAAAGAAGTCAAGACGCGTGAGATGTTCCGGCAGGGTATTGATTCCTGGACCAAAAATAATTTCGGCGATAAGGCCAGACGTCTGGGATACGATGTAAACATTTAAATCAAGAAAGGAAATCATAATGAAAAAACTGTTTGTATTCATGCTGGCTGTCTTGATGGCAGTTACGATGATGACCGGCTGCGGAAAAGAAAACGATCCGAAAGAGCCGGCAAAAGAAGTATTGAATATTGGCTTGAATTCGAATATCGTCGGCTTGGACCCGTTAAACGGATCTTCCAACGGCGCAAGAGCTTACGCATACGCAGTATTTGAACCGTTAATTGAATACGACCACGAAGGCACCAACAGTAAGTATACTCCGTGCTTAGCAACCGAATGGAGCGTCGCGGATGACAACATGACCTGGACCTTCAAACTCCGTGAAGGCATCAAGTTCCATAACGGAGAACCGTTCACTTCCGCAGACGTTGTGGCTACTTATACTCGCTTGCTCAATGAAAAGAGCTTAAACGTACGCAGTTCCTACTGGACCTATCTGGACTCCGTGGAAGCGGTCGACGATTATACGGTCAAGATCAAGACCACGCAGCCGTTTGCGACCACTCTGATTTCCGTCGCAATGACTCCGATCATGCCGGATGAAGCGATGGCGGAATTCGGTGAAGATTTCTGGAATGCCCAGAAGTTATACGGAACCGGTCCGTGGAAATTCGTGGAATGGGTTGACGGCGCATATCTCCACTTAGTCAAGAATGATGATTACTGGAACAAGAGTGCCTACAATCCGGCCGTCAAAGATCTGTATTTCCGCTTCTTAACGGAAGTCTCCACGGCTATCACATCCCATATCTCCGGTGACTTGGATGCCTACATCGTAAACGGCGGTATCAGCCGTGACTTACAGTCCATGTACAAGGGACATGATGAAATCGAACTGATCACAACCGAAACCCAGAACTGGATTTACTTAGGTTACCATTGCGCAGGCGACAGCGCATTCGCGGACTACTACGCAAGAGCGGCAGTCGACTATGCGTTAAACCGTCAGCTGATTTGCGATACGATCTTCTCCGGCGACGCGAAACTCTCCAACGGTGTTGTATTGCCGAGCTTGGACGGATACGATCCGACCATTCCGGCATATGAATACAATCCGGAAAAGGCGAAAGAATTACTTGCGAAGAGCAACTATGACGGCCATGAGATCACGATCTACACCAGTACTTCCTTAGCAAAAGGTAAAGACCAGATCTTAGAGATCTCCCAGGAACTCAATGCGGTAGGATTCAACACCAAGGCGGAAGCAATCGAATCCGCGAAGCTGACCGAAATCCGCAAAGCCGGTAACTACGAAGTATTCTTAATGAACGATAACCTGATGGGCGCAGACTTATCCAAGTACTTATCCATGAAGGTTTTAACCGATGCGCACAAGCACGAATACGACAATCCGGAAATGATGGAACTGGTTGACAAGATCCTGACCGAACTGGATATTCCGAAGAGAAATGAAATGTTAGGACAGTTCGTCCGCATGATGAGAGAAACCAGCGCTCCGCATACCGTCCTGTACTACCTGGTACAGACTGAAGCCATCAACAAGGGCGTGGTAGGCATCGAAATGTGGAAGGACACCATGTTCTCCGTCAAGTATATCGATTACGATCCTGCGAAAGCAAAATAATACAACATCATAATGTGAACAGAGGGCACAGTGGTGCAATCCCATTGTGCCCTCATCGTCTAATCATCCGGGAGGGATCTGATGGTTAAGTATATCTTTAAACGATTGGGACAGACAGTTATCGTACTGTTTTTTGTGTCGGTCATTGCCTTCCTGCTGATCCGTCTTGCGGGAGGAAACCCGGCGCTGTTACTTGCGGGTGACGGTGCGACGGATGCGGAAATCGCAGAGATCGAACGGAGCCTCGGCTTGGACCAGCCGTTAGTCGTACAGTACTTCAAATATATCGGAAATATCCTGCGCGGTGATCTGGGAAGATCGACATCCTACGGGATGCCGGTAGCCAATCTGATCCTTTCGCGCTTTCCGAATACATTGAAGCTGGCATCCGTCACGGTCTTATTCGGCTGCATTCTGGCGATTCCGCTCGGAATCATCGCCGGCTCGCACCAGGGAACCGTGATCGACTTCTTCGCGACCCTGTTCGCACTTTTGGGACAATCCATGGCAAACATGTGGAAAGCTGTCGTCTTTATTTACATTTTCTCGGTGTGGCTCGGCTGGCTTCCGTCCATCGGTATGGAAGGGGGCATCAAGAGCTATGTTTTGCCGGTCATGACCTTAGGCTGGCAGATGTCCGCCCAGGTGACCCGTATTTCCCGCTCGGGAATGATCGATACGCTGCATGAAGATTTCATTACCGCAACGTATGCGAAAGGGATCCATCCGCTGGTGGTCCGCTGGAAATACGCATTCAAGAACGCCGTCTGTCCGGTCATTACTTTGGTAGGCATGCGGTTTGGAACGATGCTGGCGGGAACCATCATCGTTGAGGCGATCTTCTCCTGGCCCGGGCTCGGACAATTATTAAATACGGCAGTCAATCAGCGGGATTACGCATTGGTGCAGGCGCTTCTTCTTCTCTCTGGCGCCATGTTCGCAATCATCAATTTCGCTGTAGATATTATCAACTCGTTAGTGGATCCGCGGATCAAACTCAGATAGGAGGCAGGCATGAACAGGAAAACATTGTTGAAAAGAATGGTCCATAATCCGTTCTTCATGTCCGGTATCATCATCATGGTGATCCTTCTTCTGATTTTGTGGATCGTTCCGAATCTGATTCCGTACGACGCGACGACAAACTCATTGCTGGAGATGAATAAGGCTCCCGAATGGTTCTCCCGCGGATTTGAAGGGCATGTGCTCGGTACGGACAGTTTGGGAAGAGACATCCTGGCGCGCGTTCTGATCGGCGGACGCACATCGATGAAGATCGGCTTGATCGTCGTCTTCATTGAAATCGTCATCGGCACGACGATGGGGTTGCTCGCAGGATACTTCGGGGGCATTGTGGATACGGTCATCATGCGCTTATGCGATATCATCCTGGCTATTCCGAATCTGATCCTGGGGATTGCGATCATGGCGGTCTTAGGCCCCAGCATCATCAACCTGATCATCGTTCTGTGCTTTACCGGCTGGGTCCAGTTCTGCAAACTGACCCGCAACAACGTCATCATCGCGAAGGAGATGGAGTATTCCAAGGCATCCAAGGCCATCGGCGCTTCGGATACGCATATCATGTTTACCCAGATCCTTCCGAATGTCACCACCGACATCATCATTATCGCATCCGAGAAGTTCGGTCAGGCAATCCTTCTGGAATCCGCCCTGAGCTTCTTAAACCTCGGCATTGCGGCACCGGCACCGAGCTGGGGCAACATGATCTCCGACGGCAAGTCGTTCCTGATGGTTTATCCGTGGATCGCCATGTCGGCAGGGTTCGCGCTGATGTTCTGTGTACTCGCATCGAATTTTATCGGGGACGGATTAAGAGATGTCCTGGACCCGAAGAGATACTAGGAGGAACAATTCATGGAAGAGATGAAGAAAACACAGGTTTCCTCCGAAGAAAAAGAAGTATTGGTAGAAATCAAGGATTTAAGCGTTACCTACAAGTCGGAACGCGCAACGGTCTATGCCTTAAACGGCGTAAACTTAGTCATTCATAAAGGGGAATCGTTGGGCTTGGTCGGCGAAACCGGCGCCGGGAAAACGACTACGGCGATATCTTTGTTAAGGCTGTTGCCGCGTAACGCGACGATCACCGGCGGATCGATCTATTACGACGGGGAATCCGTGATGGATATGACTGAGAAACAGATCCGTCAAAAACGCGGAGACAAGATCGCCATGATCTTCCAGAACCCTCTGACTTCGTTAAATCCGGTATTTACGGTCGGCGAACAGATTGCGGTATTGCTGCGGGTGCACCGCGGAATGAACCGCAGGGAAGCCATGAAGGCTGCCGGGGAATTACTGGAACAGGTCGGCATCGCATCGTACCGCACCGGGGATTATCCGGGACAGTTCAGCGGCGGTATGCGTCAAAGGGTAGGTATTGCGGCAGGCATCGCCTGCAATCCGGAATTGCTGATTGCGGATGAACCGACGACGGCTTTGGATGTCACGATCCAGGCGCAGATCCTCGAACTGATGGCGGACTTACAGAAAAAACGCAAGACATCGTTACTGATGATCACGCACAATCTCGGAATCATTTCGGAGCTTTGCCAGAAGGTCGCGGTCATGTATGCCGGAAGAATCATTGAATACGGCACCGTGAAGGAAGTATTCGCGCATCCGGCGCATCCGTATACCAGAGGCCTGTTGGAGGCATTGCCGAATCTGGAAAAGAAACAGGAACGGCTGCACGCGATTCCGGGGCTGATTGCCGATTCGCAGAATCTTCCGTCCGGATGTCATTTCCATCCGCGCTGTGAACATTGCACGAAACGGTGTGAGAAGGAACGTCCCGAAATGATCCGCCTGAACGATGATCATTATGTCGCGTGCTTTGCGCATGAAGAGTAAAGGAGAACGTGTATGTCGGAACAACTGAATAAAGAACGCAAGCCGCTGGTCAAGGCGGTCAATCTGAAAAAACACTTTCAGATTTCACGTACGAAGACTCTTCACGCCGTAGACGATGTGAACTTTGAAGTATATCCCGGTGAGACGCTGGGATTGGTAGGAGAGTCGGGATGCGGCAAAAGCACCGTGGGAAATGTCATCATGCGTCTTTTACCCGCAACCGGCGGAGAACTCTATTACGAAGATACGGATATCTTCAAGCTCAAAGGGGAAGAACAGAAGAAATATTGTCAGAAGATGCAGATCGTCTTCCAGGATCCGTATTCTTCCCTGAACCCGCGCAAAACCGTCAAACAGATCCTGAGTGAGGCATACCAGGTCCACAAGAAGGACTTTGCCGGACAGAATATCGATGAACTGGTCAAAAATCTGTGCGAGATGACCGGAATCCCGCTGAACCTCTTAGACCATTATCCGCATGAACTGGACGGGGGAATGCGGCAGGTCGTAGGCATTGCGCGGGCATTATCCCT
The DNA here is from genome assembly GCA_902773425.1 of uncultured Erysipelotrichaceae bacterium. Classification (GTDB taxonomy): domain Bacteria; phylum Bacillota_I; class Bacilli_A; order Erysipelotrichales; family Erysipelotrichaceae; genus RUG11872. The sequence goes on from CACYEP010000084.1 coordinate 14,392, forward strand.
CAATCCGAAATTCATTGTGTGCGATGAACCGGTATCCTCGCTGGATGTTTCCGTCCAGGCAAAAATCATCAACCTTCTGATTGATTTACAGAAGGAACACGGATATTCGTATCTGTTTATCTCGCATGACTTAAGCGTTGTGCGTCATATTTCCAACCGCATCGCCGTAATGTACCTGGGGCAAATCGTAGAAATTGCGGATACCGATACATTGTTCGCGCATACGATGCATCCGTATTCCATCGCACTTCTTTCGGCCGTGCCGAGAGTCAACGTGGACAAGAAAGTGGAACGCATCGTGTTAAAGGGCGATGTGCCCAGTCCGGTTAACCCCGCACCGGGATGCCGTTTCGCGCCGCGCTGCTGGATGGCCAAGGAAGAATGCAAGAAGGGATTGCCGGTGACCTTGACAGAAGTGGAACCGGGGCATTTGGTCGCATGTCCGTTTGCGCATGAGTCGGCGGAAAATGCGAAGAACGCCGTAAAACACAGTCTGCAATAGGAGGAAGAATTATGAAAATCACAAATATCGAGAGTTATCTGTTTTATCCGGGAACCGGCAAGAACATCCTGTTATGCAAGATGACCGTTGAAGACGGTACCTACGGATGGGGTGAAGCATATGTCGTACGCGGCAAGGAACCGATCACGAAGATGCTGCTGGATTCGGTTACGGAAGTAGTTCTGGGACGGGATGTGTTCAATGTGCGTCATCTGCGCTCGATGCTGTTTAACGATTTTGCCATCAAGCGCGGTTCCAACGATTTATATTCCGTGATCAGCGCCTTGGAAATCGCTTCCTGGGATATCATCGGAAAGATCACCAAACAGCCGGTCTACAATCTTTTAGGCGGCAAGCACCGTGAACGTATCCGCGCGTATGCCAACGGATGGTGGAAGGGTGCCAATACGATCGAAGAGACCGTGAAGCGTGTTCTGAAACTCAAGGAAGAAGGTTGGAATGCCGTCAAGTGGGACCCGTTTAAAGGCCCGTGGCGCGAACAATTGACTCGTGAGGAAGAAGATTACGCGGTAGAGAATATCAAGGCTGTACGCGAAGCCGTAGGCCGTGATTTTGACCTTTTGATCGAAGTTCACCGCCGCTTATCGCCGTATCATGCGATTCATTTCGCCAAACGGATTGAAGAGTTCGATCCGTTCGTGCTGGAAGAACCGTGCCACAGCGATAACCTGGATGCCATCGCGGAAGTGCGCCGCAATGTCTCCATGCCGGTCATGACCGGAGAAACCTTCTACAACAAGATGGAATTCAAGAATGTATTGGAATCCCATTGCGCAGACTATATCAACCCGGACACCTGCAGCACCGCAGGCATCACCGGCATGATCGAATTGGCAACCATGGCCGAACCGTACAGCGTGATGCTGTCGCCGCATAACTACAACAGTTCCGTGGTCGGCTTGGCGGCAACCGTTCATCTTTCCGCGGTCATTCCGAACTTTGTCATCGCGGAGTGCTTTGTCAACATTAAGCCGGGATGCGACCGTGTGGCATCCAAGGGTCTTGTGCTGGATCACGGATTCTTTGAACTCCCGACGGAACCGGGCCTCGGTGTGGATATCGATATGAATGCGTTAAAGGAACAGCCGTTTGAACCGTTCCACCTGACGAGCTTGCCGCAATACAGTTTCGAATATCCGAGAAAGGAAGATTTCGTAAAGTAATATGATCAAGCATGTAACCCTTTGGAAATTAAAAGACTTTGCGTGCGGCAACGACAAAGAAACAAACTATCAGATTACCAAGAAAATGACGAAAGATCTTCTGAAGGATTTTCCGAAGATGATCGATGCGGAAGTCCACCGCGGCTTTACCGTGGGAAACACACGCTATGACATGTGCAAAATCTTCACGTTCGCCAATAAAGAAGACCTGAACGAATTCTTAAAGAGTCCGGTTCACGATCAATACAAGAAATTCAACGGAGAAATCCGCGAAGGGAACGCAGTCATCGACTACGATACCGAGGAGGAATAATGCAGATCACATTTATCGGTTTGGGAGATGTGGGAAGCCGGTTTTCCGCGGGTGTATCCGATGCCGGGAAAGCGGTAGTCGTAGGATATGATTCCCGCTTGGGCGAAAAAGGATTCGAAGATAAAGAAGAACGGTGCCGCACGCACGGCGTGAAACTGGCGGAAAAGGACAGCGACGCCGTAATCGGCAGTGACATCATCATTGCGGCAACAAGCTGTTCGCGCGCGATTTCTACCGCGGAACAGTATCTTCCCTATATGAAACCGGGACAGATGTACGTGGATATCAACTCTGCCGTGCCGGAAATCAAGGAAGAAATCGCAAAGATGATGAATGCGAAGGGCATTGATTTCTGCGACGGAGGCATCATGGGATCACCGTTAAACGGCGGTGTGCATGTGGAAGTCGTTATGTCCGGACCCAAAGCAAAATGGCTTACCGAGCAATTGAATGAATGCGGCATGAATACCCGTTTCATTTCGGAAACCGTGGGACGCGGATCCAGCCTGAAGATCCTTCGCAGCATCTTCACGAAAGGACTTGAAGCGCTTTTAATTGAAACCTACAGTTCCGCATACCGTTACGGGGTGCTGGATGAAGTGAAGGGATCCATTGTGCATATTCTGACCAAGGAAAACCCGGAAACGAATTTTGCGAGAATGTTACGGACGAATGTGGTGCATTCGCGCCGGCGCGCCGAAGAAGTAGGGGATGTTGCAAAGATGCTGGAAAATGCCGGCATGAATCATACGATGTCTTCGGCTTCCTATGAAAAACTGATGTGGGCATACAATACGGGAATCAAGGAAGTCTTTGACGGAAAGATCCCGGAAGATGTCATGGAAGTCGTGAAGTTCTACGCGGCTTTAAAGGAGGACTAGGATGGTTAAACATATGGTGTTATGGATGCTGAAACCGGAAGCCAAAGAAACTCCGGAAATCCTCGCATCCAACATGGAACGTCTGATCAAACGGTTTCATTCGATGAAAGACGCTTCCCCGATGATGAACTCGATCAATGTGTATCCGACGGTCCGTCACGGGAAGGACGTGTATGATTTTGCGGTTGTGATGGAATTTGATTCTCTGGAGAAACTGGAAGAATTCCAGGTGTCTCCGGCGCATAAAGACCCGAAGGAAAGTCAGTTCGGGTTATCGATCCGCGAGAAAAAAGCGGTGATTGACATAGAAACTGAGGATTAGCTTTTTTCTGAAGTTTCCTTTCCTTATTACCGGACAGCGGCATTCTGCCTTGCCGCTGTCCTCTTCGGAGAAAATGTATGTTTGAAGAAAAAGAGTCATTTAAGGTTCGGCACGTTACCCGCGGCGCCACGGTTTTGGCCATCGCGGGAAGAGTCCTTGGGTACGGATTAGCCTTGGCCTCCGTATACTATTTCGCTGTGCAGAAACCTTTTCATTCCTTGGGATTGATTGCACTGGGTGCGTTTGCGATGGCCGGCGCCCAGGCTGCCGCGAATATGATGGATGAAGCGGCAAAGAAAAAAGAAAAAGAGTAAGTATGACAAAAACACTGGACATGACATCGGGAGTCATCTGGAAAAAAGTTCTCCTGTTTTCCGTACCGCTTCTGTTGGGAAATATGTTCCAGCAATTATATAACACGGTCGACAGTATCATCCTTGGCAATTTCGTGGGAAAAGATGCCCTGGCGGCTGCCGGCTGTACATCATCGGTCTGTTCGACCATGATTAATTTTTATAATGGGATTGCATTAGGGGCCGGAGTGGTTGCCGGCTTCTATTTCGGCGAAAAAAATCGCCCAAATCTTCAGAAGACCGTAGTGACTTCCCTGATGATTTCGGTATTGGCGGGTCTTGCGATGACCTTGATTTCCATTCCTGCGGGCCCTTGGCTTCTGCGTGTTCTTTCCACGCCGGAAGACATGTTTGAGATGGCAGCACACTATCTTCAAATCTTCTTTGCGGGCACGGTATTCCTGTTTGTGTATAACACCGGAGGCGGTCTTCTGCGGGCGATGGGGGATTCCAAGACACCTTTGTATTGTTTAATTGCGGCAAGTTTTCTGAACATTGCGTTAGATTTCCTGTTTGTTTTGAATTTCCATATGGGAATCGAGGGGACGGCAGTTGCGACCGTGATCGCGGAAGCTGTTTCATCGCTTCTGATCCTGGGGGCTCTTTGGAGAGTCCGCGATATCTGGAAGGAAGACAAGATTATTTTTCAAGTGGATGAGGGGATGACACGCAGGATCTTGCGGATCGGTATCCCGACAGGGATCCAGCAGGCCCTCACTTCGTTTTCCAATGCGTTTTTGTTTTCGTATGTCAATGCGTTTAGGAATACATCGATCACGGCGGGATGGAGCGCCCATGTCAAATTGGACCAGTTCGCAATATTGCCGGCACAAAGCATCGGCCAGGCCATTACGACATTTGTTTCGCAGAATATGGGAGCCGGCGATCCAAAGCGCGCCAAGGAAGGCACATCTGTTTCCATCAGGATGGGAATGCTGGCGCTCGGCGTGATTGCGTCGCTGATTTTACTGTTCGCTCCGGCATTTGTCCGTCTTTTCAGCCCGGACGAAGAAGTCATCTATTACGGCGCGATCTTCATGCGTACCATGGCATTATTCCGTATATTGACTCCGGTGTTCCAGGGCGGGCTAGGAGCCTTAAGAGGACTCGGAAAGTCCAAGACGGCCATGGCGATCATGTTGTTCAGTTTTGTGTTTGCAAGGCAGGCATACCTTTATTTCATCACGAAGATTTGGAATTCGGTGTATGCGGTCGCTTTGGCGTATCCGGTCGCGTGGATCATCTGCGATACGATCCTGTTTGTGTATTTCCTGCGGTTTGATTGGGAAAAGCACGCAGAAGCGCAGACATTTTAATATCTGAAAAGGAGGAAGCGCTATGAGTATTTCGGCCAAAGCGGATTTCAGCCGTTTATATCTTGCGGAACAGGGAGTCGACCATGAGGTGATCCCAAAGTTTTATAAAGTCCGCCAGCATTTCCCGGATGAACGTCTGAATGATATTCCGGGGACGGTTCATCAAAAGATCTATGAACTTCATATGGACAAACGCATTCATCCTAAAGACCGGATTGCGATTACCGTAGGCAGCCGGCAGATTGCGAATATGCCCTTGATCCTGCGCTCTATTGTCAATGAGGTCCGTGCATTAGGGGCAGAGCCGTTTGTAATACCGGCGATGGGAAGTCACGGAGGCGCCACGGCAGAAGGGCAGAAACAGCTTCTGGCGCATTACGGGATCACGGAAGAAACTATCGGATGCAAGATCGTTTCCGATATGTCCACGGATATCATCGGATATACGGAGAAAGGATTGCCGGTGTATTGCAGCAGTGCCTTGATTCATCTGGCGGACGGCATTATCCTCTGTAACCGCATCAAGCCGCATCCCGGGATCGCCGGTCCTACGCAAAGCGGATTGATCAAGATGTCTGTGATCGGATGCGGTAAACAAAAAGGCGCCGAAACATGCCATAAAGCCGGCACGCGCGGAATGGCGGAACGCTTGGTCGCGTCCAGCCGGGTCGTGTTTGAGAAAATGCCGGTATTATTCGGAGTCGGAATCATTGAGAATGCGTACGATGAAACATCGGAGATCCATGTGATACCTGCCGAGAAAATCCATGAAGAAGAACCGGCATTGCTGAAGCGGGCATACGAAAAGATGCCGAAGATTTTGCCGGATGATATCGATGTTCTGTATGTGGACCGGATCGGAAAGAATTTCAGCGGAGTAGGGGCGGATCCCAATGTAACTCTGCGGTTTCTGGTGCCGGCCAAAGCGGCGGAAGTTACCCGCAGGCCGCCGTCTGTCTTTATCATGGGAGATATCACCGAAGAATCTGCGGGTGCCGTCAGCGGAATCGGGCAGGCGGATATCATTACGATGCGCCTATTTGAGAAAATCGACTTCGGGAAGACGTATGTGAATGTCATGACATCGACCTTTTTACGCGGTGCGAAAATCCCGGTTGTCATGAGAAATGATGAATACGCACTGAAATTCGGCATTCATACCTGTAACGCGCCGGACCCTTCCGATATCCGTATTGTCAGAATTCAGGATACGCTGCATGTATCGGAAATCATGATTTCGGAAGCGGTATATAACGAAATCAAGGAAGATCCGCGCTATACCGTGCTGAGCGGTTCGTTCGAATTGAGATTTGACGCGCAGGGAAATATATTTGACGATTCATACTGAGCTGTTTTTTAACGCAGCACCGGTCGCAGGATTGTTTCAGGCAGAAAGATAAGAATACTAAAGGAGCCTTGTGAAGTGATACGCTAAAAGTAGACAAGTACAAAAAAGTACCAGTCTACTTTTTGGATTGGTTACACTTTTTTAGACAGATTTTATAAGGAGTT
>CACYEP010000085.1 GCA_902773425.1 uncultured Erysipelotrichaceae bacterium
ATCTGGGAAGGATTCCACATGGTGGTTCCGTCCAACGCGAATGAACTTTACACAAAGATTGAAGAGAACAAGAAGTTCACCGATTCCGCGAAATGGATCCAGGACGGATTCATCGTTTCCGACAACATCGAAGCGACTGCGCAGATCGTCGACACCGGATTCCGTTATTCCAACCATAATCCGGTCGAACTCAGTTTCAAATTAATTGAAGAATAACCGGAAAACCGCAGTTCATCCTGCGGTTTTCATTCGGGCACACAAAAAGGCGATATCAGTTGATACCGCCTTTATAAGTTCAGTCGTTTAAGTACTTGCCGACAAGTTCCTTGACTTCTTCCATCGTAGACATCTCAAGTGCCTTCGCTGCGACTTCTTTCATTTCTGCGTAGCTTAAGGAATTGATCATCTTGCGTGCCGGAAGAATGCTGGTCGCCGACATGGAGAACTCATCGAGTCCGAGTCCCAGCAATACCGGGGCAGAGATCGGATCGCCCGCCATTTCGCCGCACATGCCGCACCACTTGCCGTTCTTATGCGCGCCGTCGATGGCCATCTTGATTAAGCGTAATAACGACGGATTTAACGGCTGGTACAGATAGGAAACCTTCTGGTTGCCGCGGTCCGCAGCCATCGAGTACTGAATCAAATCGTTGGTTCCGATGGAGAAGAAATCCGCTTCTTTACCGAACTGATCCGCCAATACTGCGGAAGCCGGAATTTCGACCATCATGCCTACTTCGATGTCATCCGCGACTTTCACGCCTTCCGCGATCAGTTTCGCGCGTTCTTCTTCGTAGACCTGTTTGCCGGCGCGGAATTCATTCAGCGTCGCAATCATCGGGAACATGATTCTTAACTTACCGTACGCACTTGCGCGTAACAATGCGCGTAACTGTGTACGGAAGATATCCTTGCGGTCAAGGCACAAACGGATTGCGCGGTAACCCAAGAACGGATTCATTTCCGGATCTAACGGAAGATACGGAAGAGCCTTGTCACCGCCGATGTCCAATGTACGGACGACTACCGGATGCGGCGCCATCTTTTCCAATACTTCCTTGTACGCTTCAAACTGTTCATCTTCGGTCGGAAGCGCCTGTGCGTTCATATATAAGAACTCGGTGCGGTATAAGCCGACACCTTCGCCGCCGTTAGCCAATACACCGTCCGCGTCTTTCGGAGTACCGATGTTACCGACGATATCAACTTTATGTCCGTCGGTCGTAATGCTCTCGGCATCCTTTAAGACTTTCAGATCATTACGGTATTGGATATAATCCGCAGCTTTCTTCTGATAAAGCGCAACTTCTTCTTCGGTCGGATTGACGATGACCTCTCCCTTTAACGCATCCAGCACGATCAGATCGCCTGCCTTCGCAGCTTTCAGGATACCTTCGGTGCCGACAACTGCCGGAATTTCCAAAGATCTTGCCATAATCGCCGAATGGCTTGTGCGTCCGCCGATTTCGGTAACGAAACCCTTCGCGAACGAATTCAGCTGTGCAGTATCCGACGGTGTCAGATCTTCCGCAACAACAATGGAATCTTCCTTCATTAAGCCCAGGTCCGGAATTTCGATACCTGCCAGATTCGCGCGCAGACGGAACGTGACATCCTTGATATCTGCGGCTCTCGCCTTGAAATATTCATTATCCATGGATTCGAACATCTGGATCATCATTTTCGCGACCGTGTCCGTCGCATGAACCGCGTTGTCATGATCCTGGATCAATGTTTCGATTTGTCCCTTCAGTTCCGGATCGTTCGCCATCATCAAATGTGCATCGAAGATCTCCAGTTCTTCCGGTTTCAGTTTTCCGGCTTTTTCAGCCCTTTCCTTGATTCCTTCAATGTCCGCTAAGGTCTTTTCCAGAGCGGCATTAAAGCGTGCAAGCTCCGCGTTGACATCTTCCACGCGTTCTTCGGTCACATGAAGAACCGGTGTTTCCAATTTGAACACTTTCGCGATCGCGACACCTGCACTTGCGGCAATACCCTTCAGCATAAACTTATTTTCCCTCGCTTTCCTTTCCGGTTTTGGAATTTATTAAAGAAACCGCGTCACCGATCGTTTTCATGGTAACGAGTTCCTCATCTTTAAAACGGATCCCGAGTTCTTCTTCGATTTCCACCATCATGTCCACCATATCCAGGGAATCAACTCCCAAAGTCCTCAAGGTAGCGTCCGGCGTGATCGTCGAAGGATCTCTGACAATTTTGGAAAGATATTTTTGTATTAGTTCGAATGTGTCCATTTCTGTTACCTCTGCCAAAATTATACCACTTTTAAAGACATATACAATTTTCCCATATTCGCGAGGGCGGGAAATCAGTCGTTTTTCCGGATTTCTTCGATAAAGGTTTCCATTCCCATACCCTTTAAACGGTAGTACCGGCTCTTCGAATAATAAGCGATCCACCATCCCGGTTCCGCATGTTCGATGAACTCCTTTTCCAGGATTCTCCTTTGGTCATACGGCAAAAGCCGCAGTTTCCCGTCCACGTGCTCCTTGAAGCGCGCCCTGTCATTGTGCAGGTGCTGTTCCTCAATTTGCCGGATTTCCCAGGCATTCGGGTAGATGCGAAAGATAAAATTCATTACGTTTACTTTTTCTTTAAAGGTCACAGAAGACCACCTCCTACTATTTATCTACGCAGCAATTCTTTATTTTCCTGAAAAATATGGTAATATTTTGCGGAAAAGAGGATTTTTTATGACAAAAGATGAAGAAATGATTGAAAAACGGGTCCGTTCCGAGATGTTGTACGAAGGCCGGATCGTAAATTTATACAGTGATGATATTGTGTACGGAAACGGAAAACCCGCGAAGCGTGAAGTCGTAACCCACCCGGGAGGATCCTGCATTGTCGCAATCAACGATCAAAACGAAGTCTATTTCGTAAGACAGTACAGATATGTATTCGAGAAGTTCTTATTGGAACTTCCTGCCGGGAAGCGCGACAATCACGAAGACCCGTTCCTTACCGCCAAGCGTGAGTTGGCCGAAGAGACCGGCATGGAAGCCAAGACCTGGACAGACCTCGGTTCTTCCCTTTCTTCTCCCGGAATCTTTACCGAACGCATCTTCTTATATGCCGCGAAAGATCTGACACCGGTCGGGCAGCACCTGGACGACGGGGAATATCTGGATGTCCTTACGATTCCTTATGACAAAGCCATCGAGATGGTCCGTAACGGTGAACTGGAAGACGCCAAGACCCAGCTGGCATTATTGAAGTACGACGCATTCATCAAATCGCAAATCTGACAAAAAAACCGCGGATGCGGTTTTTTCAGTACCAATCGTGTTTTTCGTTACGGTCAAGACCTTCGATTCTTTTCATTTCTTCATCACTCAGTTCAAATCCGAACAGATCCAGATTTTCCTTGATGTGCGCTTCGGAAGAAGATCCGGGAATCACAACGATTCCCCTTTGAAGATCCCAGCGAAGAATTACCTGAGCTGAAGATACCCCGTGTGCCTTTGCGATGTCCGTAATCGTTTCATTTCCCAAAAGTTCTTTGGTGTATCCTCTTCCTCCGAGCGGATACCAGCATTGTACAACGATGCCTTTTTCCTGAATGAACGGCACGACATCGCGTTCCTGATAATACGGATGGATTTCGTTTTGAACCAGCGCAGGCGTAATGGTTACCTGCGGAAGAAAATCCGTCAGTTCCTCCACGTACCAATTGGATAATCCCAGGGAATGGATTTTCCCTTCCCGGACATACTCTTCCATGACCTTGTAGGCTTCCGTGTCCCCGGTTCCCGGATGATGCAGCAGCATCATATCGATATATCCTATATCCAGTTTTTCCAATGCCGTATCGATGGCGCCCCTTGGATCATGAAACTGCGACGGATAGATTTTCGTGATGACGAAGATTTCTTCGCGGGGGATTCCGTATTCCTCCATTGCTTCGCGCACGCCCTGTCCTACGGCATCTTCATTTCCGTACATGTATGCCGTATCAATCAGCCTTCCGCCGTTTTTCAGCAGTGTTTTCACCGAATTGACGCAGGTATCATGTTCGAGCGCATAGGTTCCAAGCCCGAGAATGGGCATCTCATAGCCGCTGTTTAACCGGACTGTTTTCGTTTCAAAATTAAATTCTGCCACGCTTGTCTCCTTTGTTTCAGTTTCCGGTATCTCCGGTGCCTCGGATTCCTTCGCGCAGGAAGCGCAAAGGCATAAGAGCGCAGACACCGCCATGACCGCAAACACTTTTCTTTGGAAGAATCTCATAGACTATTTCAGATTCGTCTTGAAGAACGACTCGATTTTGTCAAACGGAATCGCGTTTTTACCGCCTCCGTCGTATAAATCCGTATGGACCGCGCCTTCCACTGTCAGGAATTCCTTGTTGGAAGTGTACTTGTTTCCCCGGACCATATTCTCATACGCGTCTTTTCCGAAGTAATAAGAATGCGCACTGTTGCCGTGCATGATCAATACTGCGTTACGGATTTCGTTGGTATATGTCAATTGCGGCATATTCAGGAAGGACATACAGCCAATTTTATTCCAGCCTCCGTTGGAATTTAAAGATCTCTTATGATATCCGCGCGGAGTCTTATAGTAGTCATAGTAATCTTTCACAAAGAACGGTGCGTTTTCCGGAAGCGGATCGACTACTCCTCCGCCCAGTTCATACGACCCGGCTGCGTAATCCTTTGTTCTTTGCGCATTCAGCTGTACACGGTGTGCATAACGCTGTTCTTCGGAATCCTCACTGTCAAAGTATCCTTTCGCGTTGATCCGGCTCATATCATACATGGTCGACAAGACGGTTGCTTTTACACGGGTATCCAGCGCTGCGGTATTTAATGCTAATCCGCCCCACCCGCAGATACCGATGATACCGATTCTCTCAGCGTCAGCCATTTCATTCACCGAAAGAAAATCGACAGCCGCCTGGAAATCTTCGGTATTGATATCCGGAGATGCCATATAGCGCGGAAAACCTCCGCTTTCTCCGGTAAATGACGGATCAAACGCCAGAGTCAGGAATCCGCGTTCTGCCATTGTCTGCGCATAAAGGCCGGAACACTGTTCCTTCACGGCGCCGAAGGGCCCGCATACCGCCAGAGCCGGAAGTTTTCCTTCCGCGTTGCCCGGCATATACATGTCTGCCGCCAGCGTAATACCGTAACGGTTTACGAATGTCACTTTACAATGATGTACTTTTTCACTTTTTGGGAATGTCTTATCCCATTCTTCCGTAAGATTCAATTTTTCGGTTTTCATCATGGCGTTCTCCTCTTTTCTTTTCTTCGTTCCGGATCAGGGTATCCATGCGGTCGACTTTGCGCTGGATATCGTGCATTGTCTCAATCAGGTCGCACCGCGCGCACTTCATGAACCGCAGAGCTTCTTCATGGCTGCCGAGTCCGTCCAGCACAGCGATTTGCCGGGCATATTCTGTATTACATCCTGCTTCTTCAAGAATTGCCTGGAGATTTGATGTTTCGATATGCTGCATCCTGTTCCGGCTCCTTTCGCTAACATCATAGCCGGTTGCGGAAAGAATATCGAATAGTTATAATTTATATCGTGATATTCACTTTCGGAATATCAGGAGGTCTTATGGAAATACGGAACCTGCGCTATTTTCTGGCAGTCGCAAGAGAAGAAAACATGACCAAAGCCGCGGAAATTCTGCATGTAACACAGCCTACGCTTTCCAAAGCATTAAAGTCTCTGGAAGATGAGCTCGGAAAGAAACTGTTCACGCGGAAAAGTTTCAGTATCCGCCTGACGGACGAAGGAGTATTATTGCGAAACCGCGCCGAAGACCTGGTCCTTATGGCCGACAAAATCGAAAAAGAATTCGTTTCTCTGGACAATATCACCGGAGGCGAACTGTATTTCGGTCTGGCGGAATCCTTTCAGATACGTTATCTTGCGCGCGAAATCGCAACGTTCCGGAAAAAGTATCCGAACCTCCGTTATCACATTACAAGCGGCGATACCGAACAGGTCCTCGAAAAGCTCGATAAAGGCCTATTGGATTTCGCAGTATTGGCAGAAACACCGGATTTCACCAAATACAGCGCCCTTCCTTTCCCTGAAACAGATACGTGGGGTATCATCATGCGGAGAAACGATCCGCTGTCCGCAAAAGAATCTCTGACCGTGAACGATCTTTGCGGACTTCCGTTATTCGCTTCGGAACAAGGATGGGAAAACGAAATCCGTAATTGGGCAGGCAAGGATTTTGACCGGCTTCACCTGGAAGGTTCTTTCCGTCTTGCGTATAACGGTTCCATGTTCGTAAAGGAAGGCCTGGGATATCTTTTCACCTTTGAGCACTTGGTAGACACTTCGGAAAACAGCGGATTGGTCTTCCGTAAACTCTCTCCGAAACTTACAACCCGCCTGTATCTTGTCCGGAAAAAATATCAGATATTCACCCCGATTGCCGAGCGCTTTATGGCGCAGCTTAAGGCTTCCTTCCGGGATCCGGCCGCCGATTAACAAAACAAGAACCCCGCGGGGTTCTTTATTGATTCGGGGCATCTTCCGGTTCGGAGGATTCCGGACGGTGAAGAAGATTGGTCAGATGATCCATTGCCCAGGCAGTATCGACAAACAGATCGTTTTCGATCACTCCGGTGTCTCTGGATAAGAAACGCTCCTTTACATTCGGAATTAAGGAAGGATCCGCTTCGACGGTGCCGAGATATTCGTTTTCCCGGTAGAAATCAATTTTATACGCGCCGTTTTCGACCCGCATAACAGAGTCATCCGCTTCGAAGTCTTCATTATGCGCAATGATATGATAAAGATATGTCAGCTTCCACATCTCGACTGCCTTATCGTCAAGCCCCAAAGACCAAATCAAGGCTTTTTCGGTCAATTTATGATCTTCGGTGACAATACGGACCGCATAGTTCCCTAAAGAATCTCCTCCCTCCGTGTTATGAGCCGCGCGGATTGAATCAATAATACCGGGGACTTCCTTTTCATCCGGCACATAGAAGCACATCGCCTTGTGCGCGGGGTCATGAAACAGCAATCCGTAAGTCAGATGGATCCGGTTTCCGCATTCCGGGCACACATAATCAAACAATGTTCCGCTTAACAGTTTGGAATACCGTTCCGGATCTTTTTGCGCGTGCAGCGAATACGAATACGTCAGCGCGTCTTCCTTTCCGCAATGCGGGCATACAAATTCCAGGGTCTGTTCGTTCATAAATCCACCTCGTTTACCAGGCACAGTATACCACAGAATCTCTTTTTCGATTTCAATAGGTTCACAAGGAAGAATTTATGTTAAAATAAAGACAATGTTAACAAACAGTTTTCATAATAATGACAAAAGGAGATTTTTATGTTCAAAGGCCTAACCAAACAAGAGAAGTCATGGGTTTTGTATGACGTAGGCAACTCAGCTTTTACCATGCTCGCCTGCTCGCTGATTCCGATTTTCTTCAAGGAACTCGCCATCGGCACCGCTCCGGGACAAATCACCTCGGATAAAGCGACCGCTTACTATTCCATCGCAATTTCCATCGTTACGATCGTTGTCGCTATTATCGGACCGGTCTTCGGTGCCATCGCCGACCACAAAGACCGCAAGAAGATCTTCTTCACGTCGGCTGTGGCACTCGGCGTTATCGGATGTATCCTGAACGGTTTTGCGACGTCCTGGGTAGCGTTTATCGTCATCTTCGTTTTAACCAAGATCACCTACTCCGCATCCTTAACGTTCTATGACTCCATGTTAAATGACGTTACGACGGAAGACCGCATGGATGAAGTATCCTCCTACGGTTATGCGTGGGGATACATCGGTTCCTGTATTCCGTTCTTAGTAGCGATGGTCGCGTACATCTTATCCGGCGGACTTAAACCGGATCTGATGCTGTTCCCTCCGATGGTCGGAAGAATCATCGGCTTCGCAGTCACGGGCATCTGGTGGTTCTTGGTAACCGTTCCGTTAATCAAGAACTACAAACAGATTAACTACGTGGAAACCCATCACGGGGAAATCGGACAGGTATTCAAAAAAATCTTCGGAACCTTCAAGAGAATCTTCACCAACGACAAGAAAGTCTTCTTATTCTTAGTCGCGTTCTTCCTTTATATCGACGGTGTCGGAACCATCATTGATAACTGCATCAACATCGGTACGGACTTAGGTCTTCCGACCGTAGGTCAGGTTGTCTTCTTACTCGCAACGCAGGTTGTCGCATTCGCGGGATCCCTGGTCTTCGCAAAATTATCGAAGAAGTATGACACGGTCACCCTGATCCTTGTCTGCATCGTCGGTTACTTCTGCGTCTGCATCTACGCATTGTTCTTACATACCTTGGTAGACTTCGCGATCCTTGCGTTCGGCGTAGGCTGCTTCCAGGGTTCCATCCAGTCTTTATCGAGAAGTTACTATTCCAAGATTATTCCGGCGGAAAACTCCGGCGAATACTTCGGTATCTATGACATCTTCTCCAAAGGTGCTTCCTTCTTAGGATCCGCGGTCATCGCTTGGGTCAAGCTTGCAGGCGGCTCCATCAATATCGCGGTTGCGTTATTATCCATCTTCTTCGCGCTGGGCTTCGTATTCCTGAAGCTTTCGGATAAACAGGCAAAGATGCGCTGATACTTCCGGACACAACAACAAAAAGTATGCACTCTTCGCAGTGCATACTTTTTTGATTACTGAGTTGTGTCGTTAAGCAGTTCCTTCGGATCGACCTGCAGCACTTCACAAATCTTCTCAAATATATGAATTGTCGGCTCGGATTCACCCTTTTCGTATTTTATAAGAGTTTTTCGATCAATGCCGACTGATGACGCAAATTTTGACTTTGATAATCCTGCTTTTTCACGCAGCATCTTCAGTTTTTCAGAAAATGTCATAGCCCCCCGCCATACAATTGATTTTAGTGAAACAAATCAATAATTGGTTTATTCATTCCCTCCTTTTTTCTAACGTCCTCAACTATTTTACTATAATAATTCACAATATCATCCGCTTTTTTATGCGCATGCTTCTCATCTTCCGTTTCAAA
>CACYEP010000086.1 GCA_902773425.1 uncultured Erysipelotrichaceae bacterium
CGTGCATCCTTCGACATACGTAATATCCGAGCCGTCATCCACGATGATCAGGGTGCGTTCATTTTGCGTCATGCGTTCCGAATTGATGCGGAAATACGACTGTAAAGGCTTATCCAGATGCACTCCCGGAGGAACATAAATGAAGGAACCGCCCGACCAGACAGCGCCGTTTAACGCCGCGAACTTGTTGTCGGTGTTCGGAATAATCTTTCCGAAGTATTTGCGGAGAATCTCCGGGCACTTTTTCACTGCCGTATCGGTATCCAGGAAGATGATTCCCTTTTCTTCGACTTCCTTCAGCATATTGTGATATACCACTTCGGATTCGTACTGCGTGGAAACACCCGCAAGGAACTTCTGTTCGGCTTCGGGGATCCCGAGCTTGTCAAACGTATTGCGGATCGTTTCCGGGACATTCTCCCAGGATTTCTGAACATCCGCGTCCACCGGCTTAATGTAGTAGGTGTAATCGTCAAAATTCATATCGGACAGATCCACGCCCCAGTCCTGCATCGGCATCTGTTGGAAGATGCGGTAGGATTGAAGACGGAATTCCAGCATCCAGTCCGGTTCGTTCTTGACACGGGAAATCGCGCGGATGACATCTTCGCTCAATCCCTTCCCGGAATCATAGACGCTTTCATCCTCGTTATGGAATCCGTACTTGTATTCGTCTTGCGACGCTAAGATTTTTTCATTCTCACTCATCGTCGTTCTCACCTTTCAAAATCCGTTCAATGCCGTGAAGTCCGATCGTTGCGCAATGAACGCGGTTGGGCTGGCGGTATACATTCTGAAACGCGACAGCTTCTTCCAGCAGATCTTCGTCAAACGGTTCGCCGCTGATCATGCGGGAATACTCTTGCATGATGTGCTTGGCTTCCTCCACCGTCTTTCCCTTCAGCATTTCGCTCAAAATGGAAGTGGACGCCGTCGAAATCGTGCATCCGATTCCGTCAAACCGGAGATCCTTGATGATTCCGTCTTCCACTTTTCCCTGTACATAAATATTGTCGATACAGGAATCGGATGCCATATGCACCTTCTTGTATCCTTTGTCTTCCGTCAGTTCTTTATTACGGGGATACTGGTAGTGATCCATAATGATCTCACGCAGGATTCCCGGATCTTTTAACATGCTGTTCATCCATGAACCTCCTAGATGAAGATGTCCACGGCATTTTCCACCGTGCAGGTCTTCAACGCTTCTATGAGTGTGTCGCACTCTTCTTTTGTGTTGTAGAAGTATAACGATGCGCGTACGGTTCCCGGAACCTTTAAAAAGTCCGGCAGGATCTTCGCACAATGCTGTCCCGAGCGTAACGCGATCCCTCTGGAAGAAAGATAGCTTCCCGCATCCTGAGGGAATACGCCTTCCACATTGAACGTGACAATTCCGGTTTCCGCGTCCGGATTATAGACTTTCACATTCGGAAGTTCTTCCATCCGTTTCACCAGATAATCACGCAATTCTTTTTCATACGCATGAATCTTATCCATACCGATTTCCATCAGATATTCCGCCGCGGCTCCCATGCCCAGAATTCCTTCAATCGGCTGGGTGCCGGCCTCAAATTTATCCGGCACTTCCCGCAGAATAATCTTCCCGTAGCGGTCAAAGCGCGCATTGGATCCTCCGCCGAGATTTGCCGGATCCATCTTTTCCAGCAATTCTTTTCTTCCGTAGAGGACACCCGCACCGGAAGGACCGCACATCTTATGCGAGGAAAACGACAGGAAATCAATCCCCATTTCCTTCATATTCAATTCAAAATGCGGAACTGCCTGGGCACCGTCCACCGCGAAAACCGCGCCGTATTCATGCGCAATGTCCGCGATGCCTTTTAACGGAGCCTCGTATCCCAGAACATTCGATACCCCCGCGAGGGTCACGATTTTTACATGTTCATCCATGGAAGAGCGGACATTTTCTTCCGTGACCCTGCCTTCTTCCGTCAAGGGAATATAACGCATCTTCGCCCCGGTCCTTTCGCAGACGCGGAACCAGGGAAGAAGATTGGATGCGTGTTCCTCTTCGGTCGTCAGGATCACATTCCCCTCGGAAAGAAACTTCATGCCGTATCCTTCCGCCAGCAGGTTAAGCGCCCCGGTCGCGCCGGATGTGTACACAACTTCTTCCGGATCACAGCCGATAAACTTCGCGATGATCTTGCGGACATTTTCATATTTCGCGGATACCAATGCGGATAATGCGGAATCTCCGCGCTCCACGTTAGTGGTTTCCTCTTCGTAATACTTTAAAACCGTATCGATGACTTTCCGTGGTTTTAAAGTGGTAGCCGCATTATCAAAATATACCAGCGGATGACCGTTCATGGTCTTACCGTCCAGCATCGGGAAATCTTTGCGGTATACCGATAAATCTACTGTTCCCATTCTTTCACCTTCTTTTGGATCAGGTTACGCAGATACGCGCTCATGGACGTGTCTTCAAACAGATCCGCCGCCGGCAGAATATATCCTGCCGAAAGCAGTCCGATGACTTCTTTGCGGTCCAAGCCGCGGGATTCCATATAGTACATGGCTTCCGCCTCGGGCTGGCCGATACTGTTGGCATGCGAAGCCTCCACGTCATTTTCATCGATATACAGAATCGGAAGAACTTTAATGTTTTCCGGCTTGCCGAATGTCAGAATCCGGCTTTCCTGACGGGACTTGCTGCCCTTCGCGCCGCGGTTGATTTTTCCCGCGCACACGATCGTCCAGGGAATTTCGGATACGACAAGACCGTAGTTCTTCATATATCCTTCGGTATATCTCGCCTTGTGTTCGGTCTCGATGTCATAGGACAGTCTCGCGTTTGCCAAAGCCGCGGTATGAAATTCCGAAACAGCGCCTTCTCCTTCCAGATCAATCTTCGCGTTTAATGTATGCGCCGCTTTTCCGAATTCCAGCACGCCGACCTTCAGCACCGCATCTTTTTCCGCGTACACACGGATCTTGGATACGACATTTCCGAGCGCCTGGTTCAAAAAGAAGACGGTCGCTTTCACACCGGAAAGAACCCGGATCTCCCAGGTGCATTCCATGTCTTCTTCTGCGTTTAATTCAATCAAGGTCTCCGCGTTCTGATTGATTACCATCCGGACATCCAGCCCCGAGGTAACGGTATAACGCGATAAACCTTCCGGTAATACAAGCCGTTTCATGCTAGCCTCTTGTCTGTTTCACCGCGCAGCTTCCCAAGCTTACCGGCGCCTTCGCGGTTTCTTCTTCATCAAGAGTAACGTTGTACTCCTTCTCAATCCACTTGTAGCCTTCTTCGTCGATCCGGCGGGTAAGTTCCGGTCCGCCCTCGACCACGATCTTTCCGTTGACCAGAACATGCGTATGGGTCGGAACCACCAATTCCAGGAATCTTTCGTAATGCGAGACAACAATCAAGGTGAGCTTGGGGTTGTTGCGGCGCATTTCGTTGATCGCATCCGCGACCAGTTTCAGCGCGTCTACATCCAAACCCGAGTCGATTTCATCCAGCATCGCCAGATCCGGCTTCAAAAGCATCATCTGTACGATTTCGTTGCGCTTCTTCTCGCCTCCGGAGAAGCCTTCATTCAAGAATCTGTGCGCAAGGTCCGGCTTGAGCTGCAGGTCCTTGGTAGCCTTATCCATCTGTTTGATAAAACTGTAAAGGGACACCGGTTTTCCTTCTTTCGCATGGATCGCCGCGCGGAAGAAATCGGAGTTCGTGACCCCGGGAATCGCAGGCGGATACTGCATACCCAAGAAGATTCCCTTCTTGGCCCGCTCATTGACCGGAAGCGCCAAAAGGTCTTCGCCGTTGTAGGTAACCGATCCTTCGGTGACTGTATAATTGGGGTTTCCCATCACGGTTGCCAGAAGTGTGGACTTGCCGTTTCCGTTGGGTCCCATCAATGCGTGAACCTCACCTTCTCCCAAAGACAGATTCACGCCGCTTAATATTTCTTTATCCTCTACGGATACGTGTAGATTTTCAATCAGAAGTGCCATAAACATATCCTCATATTTCTATCCCGGACATTATAGCATATCCTTCCGTTTTTTCTTGTAAAGGAAGCCCGCTGAGGCAAAAGTTTCCGTAAAATTCAGGGAATTTTCAGTTTCGGAAGCGTTTCCTTCATTTACTTATGGTTTTCGTAAGATTATAATCAATAAGTACCGTTTTTTTGACAGGAGGATTTTTCATGAAAGAATTTCTGAAAAAGAACTGGTTCGTCGCAGCGGTTGCCGTAATTTTCCTCGGAATTACGATCTTCTTTGTGTACGACCAGAATAAAGATGCTCTTCCGGGCAAAACCGCCCGCGGTTCCGGAGTTCTCTACAGCTTCGACGGGCAGGATTACACCGCCGATGACTATTACGATCAGCTCTATGTGTCCGGCGGAGAAGATGCGGCGTTCGTCGTATTACAGCGTAAAGTGCTGGATACCGTCGCAAAAACAACCGACGAAATGGAAAACGAGGCGAAAGCGCTGGCTCAGCAATACATCTCCTACTACGCACAGTATTACGGAGATTATGCGGAAACCTATCTTGAACAGCAGGCAGAAGCCCTGGGTTACGAAAACTTCACCCAGTATCTCCTTTACTCCAACAAGGCAGAAATCCTGGACCGTGAATATGTTAAAGCGCACAGCGAATTATGGAGCGCCTTCGCGGAAAAGTACAACCCGCGCATTGTCTCCCACGCATTGATCCAGATGGAAGATGTCAACAATCCGACCGAGGAAGAACTCGCCAAACTGGAGGAAGCGAAGAAAGCATGGGAAAGCGGCGAATACACCTTCGCGGATTTCGCAAAGAAGTATTCCGATGACGCAGGTTCCGCAGTCAACGGCGGAAAGATCGGTTATCTTGACACCAATTCCTATAACACGTATGTAAAGGAATTCGTCGATAACGGATTAAAGCCGGCAGCCGGCGAAACCACCGAATGGTTCACTTCCACCTACGGATATCACATCATCATGGTCGACTCTGTCGCTTCGGATGATTGCCTCGAAGAAGTCGCATGCCTTGAAAGTTTCTTCAAGATGTATGAAAACATCGAGAAAGCAGCGATGTGGGATAAGATGACCGAACTCGGCGTGAAGTTCAATTCCGAAGAACTGGAAACTTCCGTCAAGGAAGCGTTAGGCGTAAACGCCGACGGTAAAGTCGAAGTAAAACCGGCAGAAGAAACGGAGGCGGAATAACATGAAGAAATATCTGATTATACTGGTTCTTGCCCTTCTGGCATTAGGCGGATGCAAAGACGCAACCGCGAAAGTATCCAACGCGAACGAAGCACTGATCACTTTCGGAAACACCAAAATCACTAAAGGAGAAGTCTACGAAGTTCTGAACCGCCAGGACGGTTTCTCCACCGTTTTAAGCAACGTACGTTTTACAATCCTGGACAAGGAAGTTGAAACCACCCAGGAGATGGAAAACAGCGCCAAGGAAAAACTGGAAGCCGACAAGGAAACGTACGGCGAAGACTTTGAATCCTACATCAAGTACAACGGTTTCTTAACCGAAGAAGATTACCTGAACAAGTATCTGATTCCGAATGAAAAGACATCCGCGTTAACCGATGCGTATATCGACGGAAACTGGGAAAACATCTTAGTCTCCTACTATCCGGCGCAGGTTGAAATGATTGAATGTGATGAAAAAGCCAAGGCGACCGACGCGGTCACCCGCTTAAACGGCGGTGAATCCATGGAATCCATCGCGAACGATCTGTCCACCAAGTCCAATGATCTCTATGACGGAAAGGTTCATGTCGTATCTGCGGCGGACTCTTCCACGTTAAACAGCTACATCATGGACTTCATCAAGAATTCCGCAGAGCCGGGCACTTCCCAGGTCCTCGAAAACTCCGCAGGTGACAAGTTCTACTTAGTGCGCGTCGTATCCAAAGATGCGTTAGCCTTCAAACAGTCCGCCGTGGAATCCATCAAGAAAGCTTCCACGCTGAACAATGAAATGATGGCTTACTACTACAAGAAGTACGGGTTCCGTACCTACGATGTCTCTTTACGCGATTATCTGCGTTCCTACTATCCGACTTATCTTAACCAATAAGAGGGTAAACTATGTGCGTATTCTGTGAGATTGCGAAAGGCAATATTCCTTCTGCGAAAGTATACGAAGACGATAAAGTTCTGGCTATCCTGGATTTATCCCAGGTCACCAAGGGGCATACGCTGGTGATGCCGAAGGAACATTACGATACGCTTCTGGATGTTCCTGCGGAAACCTTACATCGCATGATTGAAGTATCCAGATTGATTGCGGAAAAACAGATGAAGAATCTCGGCGCGAAAGGTTTCAACATCTTAAACAACGGATTTGAAACCGCAGGACAGACCGTCATGCACGCGCATATCCACGTGATCCCGAGATACGGTAAAGATGATGCGATTGAAGTAAAGTTCAATCCGTCCGAAAAACAGGACCTCGAAAAAGTCGCGGAAGAATTACGCTAGACAACAAAAAAACGATCGGAATATGATTCCCGGTCGTTTTTTAATGGCAGCACCCTTCCCCGCATCCGTCATGATGACCGCATTCATGGTCATGATCATGATGATCGCAGGAAGCTCCAGTATACACAGGAAGTGTTCCTTCCAGCAATTTCTCCACGGCGTCATCCGCATTGCCGGAAATTCCCGGATATACTTTGATTCCGCTTTCCTTAAGCGCATTAACCGCTCCGGGACCGATTCCTCCGCAGATGACCAAACCGGTGCCGTAGGACTCCAGAAAGCCCGCCAGTGCGCCGTGTCCCTGCCCGTTTGTGTGCACAACGCCCAAACCGATCACTGCACGGTTTTCCACATCATAGAATTTGAAAGCCTCCGATTTTCCGAAGTGCTGAAAGATTTCTCCGTTATCGTACGGAACTGCGATTCTGATCATAATTACTCCTTTATTGTACAGTCTTTGTAAGGTCTTTTGCCCACTTGTAGGTTTTAACTCTTCTCATGCCGAGAACCAAACGCACCAGCTGTTCGACCTGCGTAATCAATAACACTACCGCAATGTTCGTAATGCCGAGCCAAACGCTGATAAACGCGGAAGGAAGACCTACGCTCCATTCCAATCCGGAATCCAACAGCTGGATGATTTTCGCATCGCCGCCCGAACGCAGAACACAGAAAATCATGAAATTATACAAGCGCATGGAAGACTTGATCGCAAACACATATACGATCCATACCGCCAACTGTTCCACCGCCGGATCATTTAACCGGAATAAGCCGACCAAAGGTTTCGCAAATACCGCCAAAAAGATCACCAATGCTGCCGAAATGATCCCGGAAAGCCCGATATGGAAATCGCATTCGCGCTTGGCATTCTCGATTTTCCCTCTGCCTAGCTCCGTTCCCAACAGGATCTGCACGGCACTTCCGTATCCGTAAATGACAAAGGTCATGACTTCGTAGATATGATTTCCGACATAATACGCATCCATCTGGGATTTTCCCAGAACGCCGAACGCCTTGATAAATAAGGTCTGTCCGAATCCGAAGGTTGATTCATTGACAATCAAAGGCCAGATCCGGTTCAAAATCGGTTTAACAAATGCCATATCAAACCCGAACATTTCTTTGAAGGATCCTACAAAAGGCTGACGGGAATAAATCGAATAACCGACAAACAAGGAAGCTGAAACGCATTGCGCCAATACCGTCGCAAGAGCCGCCCCTTCGATTCCCATGGCAGGAACCGGACCTGCGCCGAAAATCAAAACCCAGTTCAGCAGCACGTTCAGAATCGATGTGAAAATGGAGAAACGAAGCGCGATTTTCGGCTGTTGAGTGCTGCGGTACATATTTCCGAAGCAATAACTGACCGCCCCGATCAGCATCGACCACTTCACGATACGCAGATACTTAAACGCATCTTCCACGACCGCGGCGTCCTTGATGTAAAATCCGAGAATTTCTTTTCCGAAGAATGTCGACATCAGAATCCAGAAAATCGCATTGCCGACCACCAGCATAAAACTGAACCCTGTACAGCGTTTCAGATTCTTTTCGTCTTTCGCGCCGTAGAACTGCGCCGCGAACATGCCGATACCGCCGATGATCCCGTAGGAAATCAAGCCGGATAACACATCGATCTGCGCAGCCGTGCCGACCGCCGATACCATTCCGATCCACGACACCATCAAAGTATCGATCAAAGACTGACCGCTCATCAAAAGATTCTGCAGTGCCAAAGGAGCCGCAATGCGGAATGTTTTCTGGTAGAACTCTTTAGGTCCGAAATATTTCTTCCATCCGTTTTTTTCCATAACGAAGGAAGTATACCATATTCACAATCTGTCACACAAAAAAATCCGGGCTTCCCCGGATGGATACGTTTTCATTCGACTTTTCCGGCAATCTCCAATGCCGTGTCCGCCGGAACAGGTTCCGCAAATTCCAGTTTTATCTCGTCATTTTCCCGCACAAGGATCAGGCAGTTAAGAAGATTTCCTTCATATTCCCCCCAACACTGCGTACCGTCTTCAAGGGTTCCGACAAATACTGTTTTGTCCGTCAGGAAGGTTTCCTTTTCTCCCAAAGAAGAATCAGTTCCCGCAATCAATGCCAGTTCATCCCCGGTGAAATTGCCGTTCAGTTCAAAGACCGCATCTTTGCCGGATGTTTCAAATTGCGGTGCATTTACCGAAACACCGTCCGTGCCCTCAGAAGTTATGGCCGGATCCGGGCTCACATCTTCGGCCTTTTTCACACCGGTAAACGGACGGATTCCGTTGATCACCAGAACAGCCGCCAGCACAAACACCGCAAAAGCTCCTGCCCATCTGCCCATAAGGCCGAGAGTAAAGCCCGGGGATTTTTTCTTCACGAATCCGTTGGGAGCCGCTTCTTCAATAAATGAATCATCGATATTTCCGATGGCTTTGATGATGTCGTTTTCTTTCATACCGTGTATCCCTCCTCTTCCAGGTGAACTCTTAGTTTTTCCCTGGTGCGCGCAAGGCTCATTTTTACTTTACTGACCGAAAATCCGTTGAATTTCGCAATTTCTTCCACCGAGTACATATACCAGTACCGCTGGACAAAGATCACTCTCGCATCCTTTTCGATATGACGCAGGAATCCGTTGATCGAGTCGGTCAGATCCGCCAGGGCGGCTTGTTTCTCCGCGTCGGATTCTTTTCCGATTACTTCCGCAAGTTCATCGAGTGCCAAGGCAGTCTGTCCTCCTCCGCGCTTTTCCGCATGTTTCTTTTCATACATGTTGAGCGCTGCGTTCCGCGTGATTTTTCCAAGGTACGGACCTAATTTCTCAGGCCTTTGGGGAGGAATGGAATTCCATGCCCCGATCCAGGTATCATTCAGGCATTCATCTTCGTCGGCACGGTTAAAAAGGATATTGTGCGCAATCGCACCGCAATACCTTCCGTACTTTTTCTCGGATTGGCGGATCGCTTCTTCATCGCGGTCCCAATACATTTCAACGATTCTTGAATCTTCCATACCTTTCGTTTCTTTGCGCATCTGCGCTCACCCTGTATCACAGAAAAACTGCGCAGCAAGTCACACTGCGCAGTAAAATCATCATGCCTGAGGTTCTTGCGTACCGGTTTGTTCGGAGGGCTCTTCCGGTTCGGGGAACTCGTAGGGAATCCTTAGACGGATAATCCCGTTTTCCGCTTCCGCATAGAATTTCTTGGTCTGCCCTTCCGTACTGATGTGAACTTCTCCGGTTTCCCGGTCGTTGATAAACAGATTCGGTCCCCGTAAAATCAGTTCCGAAGTATTGATATCCGCGTCATGGGACGCATTGATATCCCCGGATTTTGTGAAAAACGCAATCTCCCGGAACTTGTTGGAGTGAAAGAATACCGACCCGTTATCCGTTGTGATCGAGGTTTTCTTTCCTAAATTGGAATCGGTGATACTGACAACTCCGGAATTGGTCTGTACCGTGAGCTCTCCGATGCTGACCGAATCAATATCCACGAAACCGTCCGTTGTCGTGATTCTGAGGTCTTTTGATGAATTTTTCGGCAGATAAAGATAAATCATCTCCCGGTTATCCGGGACGATTCCGGCTGCCGGATCCACTTCCCCGACCGTTAACACCAGAGTCTCATGATCGTAATAGTAGTGAAACGTTAACCCGTCTACGCTTGGCTGGTAAACAATACGTACATATTGATTGTCCGAAAGCCGGACACGTACATTCTCATTTTGAAGAGTCAGCCGGATCGTCTGAAGATTCGATACCGGGAACTCCTCATATACTTCCGTAACGGAATTACTCTCGACGACCGAGCGGACCGGCTCGTTGGAATTCGCATAGTAATACCCGAGGGCAAATCCGCCCCCGAAGATCAATGCGCACACCAAGACGGCCAAGATCCACTTTTTCA
>CACYEP010000087.1 GCA_902773425.1 uncultured Erysipelotrichaceae bacterium
CCGTCCAAATTTACGGTTCCACATAATTCTTTGCCTCCTTGACTACTCGTAGGACTTGAATCCCAAGCCCAGATCGGCCAACTTATCTTTGACTTCTTTGAGCGACTTCTTACCTAAGTTACGAACCCGCATCATTTCTTCCTCTGTCTTCATGCAGAGTTCTTCGACTGTCTGAATGTTGGCACGTTTCAGGCAGTTATAGGAACGAACCGAGAGGTCGAGGTCTTCAATCATCATCGAGGATGTCTTGTCAACGTCTTTTCCGGTATCTTCCTTGATTACGCTTTCGCCTTCCACAACTTCCGGTTTCACATCCGTCAGAATGCTGAGATGATCAATCAGAATCTTGGAAGCCAGAGCCAGAGATTCACTCGGGCTGATCGATCCGTCTGTCCAGATTTCCAGAGTCAATTTGGAATAATGCGAATTCTGTCCGACACGAGCCGGTTCTTCTTCGTAGGACACTTTCTCGATCGGGGTGTAGATTGAATCGGTATAGATGGTGCCGATTCCCTGTCCGCTGCCCTGATAGATCTGCTTGTTCATATCCGCGGAAACATAACCGCGTCCGTTCTGCGCTTTCATTTCCATCTTCAGTTCGCCGCCTTCGGAAAGGGTAGCGATAACTAATTCCGGATTCAGGATTTCAACGCCCGCCGGCAATTCGATATCGCCCGCAGTAACCGTCTTCGGTCCTTTTTCGTTGATACGAAGCGTATACGTATCATCGGTGTCGATCTTCATTACAAGATCTTTGATATTTAAGATAATAGCGGTAACGTCTTCCACAACTCCCGGAATCGCCGTGAATTCATGGAATACTTTATCGATGTTAATGCAGTAGACCGCTCCGCCCGGCATGCTGGATAGAAGAACTCTCCGTAAAGAGTTTCCAATCGTTGTGCCGAAGCCTCTTTCCAGAGGTCCGATCACAAATTTTGCATAATTGGTAGTCTCGTCTGATTCTTTGATCTCAAACCTTGCTCTTTCAAATTTCTGCATTGCGTTCTCCTTCCGTATTTAAGATTAACCGCGCGGCCGTTTCGGCGGACGGCATCCGTTATGCGGAATCGGAGTAACATCGTTGATGGTTGTGATATCCAAACCTGCAACCTGTAATGCTCTTACAGCCGCTTCACGTCCCGGACCCGGGCCCTTGACGTTAACATCTACGGTCTTCATGCCGTGATCCATTGCAGCTTTCGCAGCTGCTTCACCAGCCATCTGCGCCGCGAATGCGGTAGACTTTCTGGATCCTTTATAACCTAATGCGCCAGCGGAACTCCAGGAAACAACGTTTCCGTTTACATCGGTAATGGTAACGATGGTGTTGTTGAATGTCGAATGAACATGCGCGACACCCTTGGTTACTACCTTACGGTTCTTTTTACGACGCGTTTTCACATCAGCCATTGTTCAATTTCCTCCC
Source organism: uncultured Erysipelotrichaceae bacterium (assembly GCA_902773425.1). Taxonomy (GTDB): domain Bacteria; phylum Bacillota_I; class Bacilli_A; order Erysipelotrichales; family Erysipelotrichaceae; genus RUG11872. Next base: position 1,430 of record CACYEP010000087.1, read on the forward strand.
TTATTTCTTCTTGTTCGCTACGGTACGGCGCGGTCCCTTGCAGGTTCTCGCGTTCGTGCGCGTACGCTGTCCGCGGCTCGGGAGATTCTTTCTGTGGCGGATACCACGATAGCTTCCGATTTCCATTAAACGCTTGATATTCAGTGCGGTTTCACGGCGCAGATCACCTTCGGTCTTGATCTGGTCGATGATGACACGGATAGCGTTTTCCTGTTTCTCATCAAGGTCCTTAACACGGATATCGCCGGAAACGTTTGCTTCTTCCAGGATATTTTTCGCCGTTGTAGGGCCGATTCCATAAATATAAGTTAATGCGACTTCAATCCGCTTATCGCGCGGTAAGTCGACGCCTGCAAATCTTGCCATAGCTCAATTTTCTCCTTTAAACTAACCCTGTCTCTGCTTGTGTTTCGGATTTTCGCAGATAATCATTACTTTTCCTTTTCTCCGGATTACGCGGCATTTGTCGCAAATCGGTTTTACGGATGGTCTAACCTTCATAATATAGGTCCTCCTTCATCAATACTACTTACGTCTGAACGTTATACGCCCACGTGTTAAATCATACGGTGAAATTTCAACGGTGACATTGTCACCCGGTAAAATGCGAATGTGGTTCATGCGGATTTTACCGGAAACGTGGGCCAAAATCATTGCCCCATTGGAAAGTTTCACTTTGAACATTGCGTTCGGCAGAGTATCTTCCACCGTGCCGTCAATTTCGATCACGTCTTGTTTGCTCATTCCATCCCTCCCTTATTTCTCATCGTCGAGAAGCGTAAAGATCTCGGGTTCATCCTCCGTGATCAAAAACGTGTTCTCGTAATGTGCGCAGAGCTTTCCGTCGTAGGTCTTTACATACCAGCCGTCCGCTCTGGCGTAGGTTCTCGCAGATCCCATGTTGATCATCGGCTCTACCGCTAAAGTCATACCGGCTTTTAAACGCACTCCGGTCCCCGCCTTCCCGTCATTCGGTACAGCCGGGGCTTCATGCAGCGCCGATCCGACACCGTGTCCCGTATAGTCTAACGGCACACCGTAGCCGAAACTCTTGGCGTAGGTTCCGATCGCATGAGAAATGTCTCCGACGCGATTGCCTAACCTAGCCATTTTAATACCTTCGAAGAAGCTTTGTCTAGTGACTTTGATTAATTTTTTTGCTTCTTCGGAGATTTCTCCGACCGCCCAGGTTCTCGCGCTGTCTCCGTGGAAGCCGTGATACTTGCTTCCAAGATCTATGGACACAATATCGCCTTCTTTCAGGCGGTAATGATCCGGAATCCCATGAATTAAGCAATCATTCACGGAAATGCATGCACTGTTCGGAAAACCATACAATCCGAGGAACGAAGGCTCCGCTCCGTTCTCCCGGATTACTTTTTCCGCAATGGCATCCAGTTCCAGTGTACTGATTCCCACACGGATCGCATCACGCACAGCCATATGCGCTAACGCATTAATGTGCCCGGCGACCCGCATCGCCTCAATTTCACTCGAAGACTTGATGGATATCATTTATTGAAACTCCTCCAATGCTTTTTGGACATCTTCCCAGACCTTTTCAATCGGCTGGCTCGCGTTGACTTCTTTCGTAAGTCCTTTATCCGCGAAGTGATCGAGAACCGGTCTTGTCTGACGGTCAAATTCCGCCAGTCTTTCCTTCAATCCCTCTTCGGTGTCATCCGAACGCTGCTTCAGAGTTCCTCCGCAGACATCGCAGATTCCGTCAACTTTGGAAGGCAAGGAATAGATGTTATAGATTGCTCCGCATTTCGGACAAATCCGGCGGCCGGTGATTCTGCGCATCAGGGAATCATATTCTACGGTGAGAACAACGATTGCCTCCAGCGGAATCCCCAGCTTTTCGGTTAATTCCGATAACGCAACCGCCTGCGGCAGCGTACGCGGGAATCCGTCAAGAAGATATCCGTTTTTGCAGTCAGGCTGCTGGATCCGGTTCGAAACCATTCCAATTGTGATTTCATCCGGAACCAGTTCGCCTTTGACCATGTATTCTTGTGCTTTCAATCCAAGTTCGGTTTTGCCCGCGATTTCCGCGCGGAACATATCGCCCGAGGAAATATGCGGAATTCCATACTTTTCAGTAATCTTTTCCGACATCGTCCCCTTACCGGCGCCTGCCGGGCCCATAATCAGTAAGTTCATAAATGAGTCCTCCCTCTTGGATCATTTTTGTTAGCGGCGGAAGTACCCGTGATAGGTCTTCTGCGTTAACTGAGATTCTAAGTCTTTCACCGTTTCCAGCGCAACGCCGACAACGATGATGATACCGGTGCCGCCCATCGTAACCGAGGACGGGATGTTCGTGGTCATTCCCAGCAAATACGGGAGCGCCGCAATCAGCGCTAACCATAAGGCGCCGAGAACCGTGATACGGTTCAGAACCTTGTGAATGTAGGAAACTGTTTCGCTTCCCGGACGGATGCCCAGGATGTAGGTTCCCTGCTTGTTTAAGTTATTCGCAAGTTCCTTCGGATCAACCTGCAGGTTCGTATAGAAGAATGTGAACAGGATAACCAGTATGACATAGATAACTAAGCCTAAGGGCTTCGTGAAGTCCAGAATGTTGGTAATCGTTTCCGTCACCGGAGTGGACTTGAAGAAGCTCATGATGGTTACCGGAGCCACCATCACCGCACTCGCGAAGATGACCGGGATAACCGAAGCCGAGTTGATTTTTAACGGAAGATAGTTGATGTTCTGACCGCCGATTGCACGCGTATTGGAAGTGTACTGAATCGGAATCTTACGAACCGCTTCATTCATGAAGATAATCATGACGATCAATACGATGTATAACGCGATCAGCATCGCAAACTGGACAACTCCGGAGAACGTCGAGGACGTGCCCGCGGAAGTATCTACCAATGTGCGGTATGCCTGACGGAATTGGAACGGAAGGTTCGCCACGATACCTGAGAAGATGATCATGGAGATACCGTTTCCGATTCCCTTATCACTGATTTGGTCTCCCAGCCAAATCAGGAAGGATGTTCCTGCCGTCAATACCATGGAAATGAAGAGATAGGTGGATACGGAAGGATTTTCCAGAATACCGTAACGTGCGTTAAACGCATATGTCATGGTATAGGACTGTAAGAATGCCAGGACCAAACCCAGATAACGGGTAATCCGGTCCATCTTCTTTCTTCCTTCCTGTCCGTTTTCCTTCAGATCGGCTAACGCAGGAATAACATCCATCGCCAGTAATTCGATGATGATGCTTGCCGTAATGTACGGACCGACACCGAGTGCCAGCACCGAGAACTGGTCAAGAGCACCACCGCCGAGAAGGTTCATTAAGTTGATAATGTTGTTGGACTCTACGCCGGCTAACAATGCTTCTTTGTTGATACCAGGAACCGGAATCGCCGCGCCCAGACGGTAGACGAACAGAATCGCTAACGTAAACAGGATACGGTTGCGGATTTCCTTATTCTTGAACATCAATCCAAGATTGCGAAGCATATTAGATCACCTCAGCGGTCCCGCCAGCTTTTTCAATTGCTTCCTTAGCACTTGCGCTGAACTTGTTGGCTTTGACAGTAAGCTTCTTTGTTAATTCGCCTTTGCCTAATACCTTAACACTCTTCATCTGTTTGCTGATTACTTTAGCCGCAACCAGCGCTTCCAGATCAACTACAGCACCTTCTTCGAATTTTTCGAGCTGCGCCAGATTTACTTCTGCGTATTCAACTGCGCTGAAGTTGGTGAATCCGCGCTTCGGTAAACGACGTGCTAATGTCGTCTGACCGCCTTCGAAACCTAAACGGACACCGCCGCCAGATCTCGCATTCTGACCCTTATGACCTTTACCGGAGGTCTTGCCTAATCCGGAGCCTCTGCCGCATCCAAGACGCTTCTTGGAATGACGGGAACCCGGAGTATACTGC
>CACYEP010000088.1 GCA_902773425.1 uncultured Erysipelotrichaceae bacterium
CCGTTCCTCCAAGCGCAGTACGGGACTTGCTGAAGACGGGGGTCGCAGATCATATTTCCGTGTCGATCATGCCGGGTTGGCATTATTGGGTTCAGGGAGAACTTCCGGATTTCGGATCCGGTGCATTTGCGGGGGAACTGCTTGAACAATGGATCCAATCCCAGCCGGAATTGGTGGCGGTTAACCGCATGAAGGCTGCGAAGGAATTCTATTTCAGCGATCCTACCGTGGAATGGCTTGACGGATATGACGCGTCGATGCTGGAATGCGAGACAATTGAAGATCTCCAAGATCCGGATCTGGTGCGCTCCGGCAGCAACCGTACATGGCCGGTCGTAGCCGGAAAGGAATTCATGGCGGAACGGTCTTACTCCATGGGAGATATTATTCCGATTGAATACGAAATATTCACAAGAAGAGTTGCCGGCAAGAACTACTACACGCATTATTCCGTCAAGGGGAAAATCGTGGGCTCGTTTGCGCAGTCTTCCGACCGTTCTTACGTCTATCTGCCGGTTTGTTTCGCGCTGAGTCCTTCGTGGATCTTCTCGGCGGAAGAGCCGGAAGGCGCACCGGTGTCCTGGACGTATAATACATGCCGGTTTGACATTGATCCGGCAGCCGAAGTCGATAACTTCCGGGAAGCCCTTTGGGAAATGAACTACAGTGAACCGCAGCACATGCGGCAAAACCGTACAACGGTATTACTGAAAGACCGTTCGTTCACGGAGACATTATCTTCGCTCAAGAGATTCTCCCTGATTACAAACCTGTTACTGCCGATCCTGATGGGTGTCATCTGTTTGATCGGGTTCTTGGTGTCGTGGCTGCTGATCCACGGAAGAAAGACGGAATTTGCAATGATGCGGGGGTTCGGAGTAAGGTACGGAAGAACGAATATGTCCTTCCTGCTTGAACAGATCATCCTCTGCGTAATCGGTGTCGCAGCGGCAGTCCTGATTCTGTGGCTTGCGAAGGCAGGATCTCTGAGGACCTGGCTGTATCTGGCAGGATTTACGTTAATGTATCTGGACGGCGCGGCCATTGCGGTCAATTTAGTCGCAAAGGGTTCCCTGATGCGCTTGTTACAGGGAAATGAATAGGAGGTTAAGGTATGGCATTACTGGAATTAAAAGATGTGAAATACAGTTATAAAAATGAATACCAGACAGTAGATGCGGTCAAAGGTATCAGCTATACCTTCGACGCGGGGAAGATGTACGCAATCGTCGGAAAATCCGGGAGCGGCAAGACCACGCTTTTGTCCCTGATGGCAGGTTTGGACCTTCCGACCTCCGGAGAAATACTGTATGAAGGAAAACCGACTTCCAAAATTAATCTGAACAAGTACCGCCGTGAAAAGGTTGCGGTCGTCTATCAGAATTTCATGCTGTTCCCGTTACTGACCCTGACGGAAAATGTCATGTTCCCGATGGAGCAGGTGCATGTCCCGCTGTCCAAGGCGAAAGCCAGAGCCAAGGAAATGATGAAGAAAGTCGGACTGGAAGAATCCCAGTTCAAGCGGTTTCCGGCGATGATCTCCGGCGGTGAAAAACAGCGTGTTGCGATTGCGAGAGCCATCGGCACCGGCGCGAAAGTAATCCTGGCGGATGAACCGACCGGCAATCTTGACTCCGCCAACGGCAACAATATCATGGATATTCTGACGAAGCTTGCGCGCGAAGATAATTATTGCGTCATCATGGTAACGCATGATGAATCGTTCGCCAGAAGGGCCGATGAAATCCTGAGGATCTCGGACGGCTTACTGGTAGAAGACCAATAACAGTTCATACCCGGGGCAATACCGGGTTTTTTAATGGAAGACATCTTTACAATCGAAAGAAAAGTGATTAAATAGATAGAGTTGTAAAAGGAGATTGTTATGGAAGAAAACAATAAATCGTTAAAGATTTGGAGAATAACAGCAATCATCGCAATCAGTCTTGTCCTGATTGAGACGATTCTTTTTGCGGGATACGCATCCTCGGGCAGATCTTCGGAACCTGCCGGACCGGATACACCGGAAATGCCGCAGTTAACGTTATGGACCGATGAAGCGCCCGCAAAGAAAGCTTTGACGGAATATATGGCGGCAATTACCGACCCGGCAAACGCAGATTTCATTCCGGTGGAAAACCGTATCGCGGTATTCGATTTGGACGGAACTTTGTTCTGTGAAACCGATCCGAACTATTTCGATTACACCCTGTTGGTGCATAGAGTCTTGGAAGATCCGGACTATATCGATAAAGCAAGCGATTTCGAAAAGGAAACCGCCAACAAGATCGTCGAACAGAATACCAACGGCACATCCTTCAAAGGATTGGAAACCGATCACGGAAAAGCAATCGCGTCTTCGTTCGCGGGAATGACAATCAAGGAGTTCAACGATTACATTCAGAAGTTCAAGGAACTGCCGATGCCTAGCTACGAGGGTATGAAGCGCGGCGAAGGCTGGTACAAGCCGATGTTACAGGTCGTGGAATACCTGCAGGCAAATGATTTCACGGTATATGTAGTAAGCGGCACCGACCGTTTCATCGTCCGCGGCATTGTGTACAATTCCCCGTTAAATATTCCGATGGGACAGGTCATCGGTTCCGATGAAGCATTGGTTTCGAACAACCAGGGAGATACGGACGGCTTGGACTATGTGTTTGACGCGTCGGATTCGCTGGTGTTAAGCGGTGAGTTCATCATCAAGAACCTGAAGATGAATAAGGTTACGGTTATTGCGCAGGAAATCGGCGAACAGCCGGTATTATCCTTCGGAAACAGCACCGGAGATTCCAGCATGGCGGAATACACCGTCAACAAGAACCCGTACAGAAGCTTGGCGTTCATGCTGTGCTGCGACGATCTGGAACGGGAAAACGGGAATACCGAAAAAGCCGCGAAGATGTATGATCTTTGCGAACAGCACAATTGGATCCCGGTTTCAATGAAGAATGACTGGACAACGATTTACGGCGAAGGCGTTACAAAAAAATAAAACACTGTCGGCTGGAAACTGACCGGTCATGCAGGAAATATAAAAGGCATCCGTCTTGATGCGGATGCCTTTTTGCGTGCTATCTTCTGTGACTGTGCGATCCGGATGAAGAGCTTTCGAAACTGAACGCGGTGCCTTGGGATGCGGTCCCTTCTTGGTACAGGACACCGTCTACATACAGTGAATAGCCGTTTAACTGAATCGAATCCTCATTACAGGTCAGGGAACTGATATAGGAATCGCCGGTTAATGTCCATATCGAATCTTCGTCCATTTCTACATAGACGGATGCGCCGGTGTTGTCTTCATTGACTGAAGACTCCAGGGAGGAGCCGTCCTTGAGATAAAGATTTAGGCCGGAAATGTCACTTACTAAGATGTCGCCCGTGATTGATTGACCGGAAGCGTACAGAGTGACTTTTCCGCCGTTGGATCCGTCGTTTCCCCAGCCTGCCGCATCTGCGCGCAGGAACACGCCTTCGGAGTCATTGTTGACGATGGATACATCTGTCAGATAGATTTCGGTGGTTGTGTTGGTGACAAAGAAGATGTCTCCGTTTTGGTTGGTAAGGGTGCCGCCGTTCATGGTGAAGGAAGAAAGACCTTCATCCGCGTCGCCGGACATGGATTGGTAGATCATGACAGCCTGATAATACGAAGAATGATTGGAGTTCTTGGTGTTGTTGTCGGCGTTCAGGGTGACATTATTTAAGGTCACGGAGTTCTTGCCTTCGACTACGACTCCCTGGGATGCTTTAGATGTCAAAACCGCATCATTGACCGTGATATCGGCTGTCGAATAGATAACCGGTGATCCGACTCCTTCTGTGGTGTAGGATCCGTTTGTGACAATGACGGTTCCGCCTCCGCGGTCGGAACGGATGGCAGCCGAGGAGTTGCCGTGCGTCAGAATTGTCAGGTTGTCTGCGACAGTGGTGCCGCCTCCTGTCGTCATGAGGCCGCCGGAGCAGTTTCCTTCGGTTTCAATGTAGGAATCTGCGATATTGACGGTGCTTCCTTCTCCATAGGAGAATATGGCGTTGGCGTGCTTGCCGTTTGTCTTGATGATACTGTCCGTTATGGTCAATGTACCCTTGTCGCTGACTAAGACCGCTGCGTTGGTTCCGTAGAAGTCTGCCTCATCTCCGTCGGCGTCCCCGGTTTTTTTAACGAGAATGCCGGAGTATTCCGCAGTTTCTCCGCTGATAAAGATTGCGTGGCTTTCATCGGATGAATCCGTATAGGTTCCGGTTGTTGTGATGGATTCTTCCGTGATGAAACCGGTTGAGTTCCCGGTTTCTTCTGCAGTATCTGTGCCGGTTTGCACGGATGTTTCCGCGGGTACGGTTTGGTCCGCGGACGATGTGTCTTTATTGCTTGCGCATCCGGCAAAACTCAGGATCAGTCCGAGTGAGAGCGCAAGTTTGAGTGTCTTGTGTTGATTCATGTGTATACCTCCTGCCGATTGGTTTGGCAATTTCAATATAATCCGGGAACTTAAAACGAAGTTAAAATGCCGGGATTGTTTTGAAAAAAACGAAAATCAACAAGGAAAC
>CACYEP010000089.1 GCA_902773425.1 uncultured Erysipelotrichaceae bacterium
CGAGAAATATGCACAGGCCTGCTACAACCTGGGCAAGGAAGTCGGTATTGAAATGACCTTCGAAGCGCAGGGCATGGACAGGGAAACCTGGATGGCTGCGGCTGAAAAATTATCGTATCTTGCGTATGAAGACCAGTGCTCGCCGGCTAATCCGCGCGTTCCGATGGTCAAGGATATGCAGGAAATCATCGAAAAATCCTTTGACGGAGAAGTTATTTCCTACAAAGACCGCTAATCAAAATGAAAACCCGGAATCCATCGGTTCCGGGTTTTATAGTGCTTCAAGAAGGTATCCGCAAAGAATTCCCAATGCGGCAGAGATCAGAATCAGATGCACCGGCTTCACTTTCTTCAGGTTCAAAAGGAAGATGATCAGGAATATCACAAAGCTTCGAAGGAAAGATTCCGAAAATACATTCACCGAAGAAAGACCGTCCGGTGCGAATACCGCAAGTACCAGGGACAACAGCGCCGACGCGATCAATCCTACGACCGCCGGCTTCAATCCGTTCATGACTCCTTTTACGGCAGGATGATCCCGGAATTTTTTGAACAGTCCGGCCACGATCAGAATGATGATAAAGGAAGGCAAGACCACGCCGCATGTCGCAAAGAGAGCTCCGGGAAGTCCTGCGGTATGGGTTCCGATGTAGGTGGAAATGTTGACTGCGAAAGGTCCCGGGGTGGATTCACTGACCGCAATGAAATCAATGAGTTCTTCCATGGTCATCCAGGAATGCGCAATGACTTCCTTTTCAATCAGCGGAAGCATCGCATAGCCGCCTCCGAACGTAAACAGTCCGATTTTGAAAAATGTAAGGAATAACTGAAGGAGGATCATGACTTGGACTCCTTATTCATGCGGATGACGGTAAAGATCATCCCGACCAGGGCGCAGAAAATCAAAATCCAAACAGTATTCAAACCGGTAAATACGGACAATAAAAATGCCGAAGGTGCCAGGATCCAAAATAACAGAGACTTTTCGGATTGCTTGTACATGGAAACAAGTCCGCGGAAAATCAACACCAATATGCCCGCGCGGATTCCGGTAAACGCATACGCAACCGGTTTGAAGGATTTGAATTTCTCCAGCACAAAGGACAGCAGGTAGATGATTGCAAAGGACGGAAGAACAACTCCGAGCGTGGACGCAAAGGCACCCCAAAAACCGTTCACCCGGTATCCTACAAAGGTGGCGGCATTGATCGCAATCGGCCCCGGTGTAGATTCCGCAACGGCAATCATCTCCAGCATATCTTCATCGCTCAGCCATTGATGCCGGTTTACGATTTCTTCCCGGATGACCGGAATCATCGCGTAGCCTCCGCCGAAACTGAAGGCGCCGATTTTCAGAAATGTCAAAAACAATGTACCGGTTTTATTCTGCATGGGATCTCCCGAAATCTTTGCGGATCATCTCCAGGATCTCCTTGTCTGCAGGACAGAATTCTTCCGCTTTCGCTTCATCGGGATACATCCAGCGATGTTCGGTATGTTCCAGAAGCTGCGGTGTTCCGGATTCGATATGTGCCAGATAAATATATAGATGCACGGTGAGATCCGGATATTCATGGATCACATCGGTATACAGGGAATCCGCGAGCACATAACAGCCGAGTTCTTCCCGGCATTCTCTGGTTAAAGCTTGTTCCCTTGTTTCGCCGGGTTCTACTTTTCCCCCGACAAATTCATATAAAAGAGCCCGCTTTTTGTGCGGAGGGCGTTTTCCGGCAAAGAATTTCCCGTCTTTCAGGATCAAGGCTGCGACTACTTCGGTCATAAAAATACTTACCTTTCGTATAATCCCTATTATAATAAAATCAATAAGGCAGGAAAATAAGATGAACGGCAATTTCAAGACAGTCTATCTCGCAGGAGGATGTTTCTGGGGAACAGAAATGGTATTTAAAAGTTTACACGGTGTAGTGAACACGTCGGTCGGTTATGCGAACGGGAATCCGGAAATCGTGAATCCGTCCTACAAATTGGTGTGCACGAATACAACCGGCTACAAGGAAACCGTCAAAGTTGTGTATGATCCGGAAATCATTTCGCTCAACGTGATCTTGGAGGCATACTTCCTGTGCATTGACCCGACGCTGAAGAACCGTCAGGGCAATGATATCGGCACCCAGTATCAGACAGGTGTTTACGCGGAAGATGAAGATGTCTTGGAAAATGTGCGGAAGTATTTTGAGGAAGAAAAGAAGAAGTATCCGGTGTTCTATACCGAATTGGAACCCCTGACGGTATATTATGATGCCGAAGAATATCACCAGAACTATCTGGCGAAGAACCCGGGAGGATATTGTCATATCACCAAACACGAAATGGAACAGGTCCGTGAGCTGGACCGTAAAAACAGAACAGAAGAGGAATAGACAATGAGAAGATCATTAATGGCTTTATGCGACATTTTCATGGAAAATAAGGCAGTCCTGAAAAATACCTTCAAGTGGCATGATGCGGAATTATACAGCGCATGCGCAGCAATTTTCATTGATCAGCGGAAGATTGCGGACAAGGAAAAACTCTTGGAGATGAAGACTCTTCTGAAGTCCAGATTCGGCATCTTTTCGGATTACCGCGGAAATGCGGAGATGGCGATCCTGTCGTATCTTTCGATTCTGGATGATCCGAAGGATGCGCTGAAGCGGACGGAAAAACTGTATCAGGCAATGAAAAAACAGTTCCGCTGGTCCAGCAACCTGACGCTGCCGTGTCTTATATTGACGAATATCATGCCGATCAGAAAGTATGTTTCAACGGCGAAAACAGCCCGCGAAATCTATGACTGCATGAACAAGAAACACCCGGTTTTGACGACGTCTTCGGATGCGATGTTCTGTGTGCTGATGACGATGCTGAACGATCCGCCGCTGATCATGGTGGAACATGCGGAAGAATTGTATCAAAAACTGGTTGCCCTGCGGGTGTTCCCTTCCAAGGATGCCGTACAGAGCCTGGCAAATCTGCTGTTATTCGTGGACGGTGATCCGGATGAGAAAGTAAAACGTGTATACCGGATTCATCAATCATTACGGGAAGAAGGACGCAAGTATGATGACTGGCACGGATTGCCGACAATCGGAGTACTGGCGATGCTTCCGGAAGAAATCGATGACCTGGTAAAAGAAGTCTACGAAGTGGATGCGTATCTTGCTGAACAAAAAGAATACAAGGGAATCTTCGGAATCTCCAAAGGAACCCGTCTTGTGGATGCAGCCATGCTGGTGTGCTCCGATCATATCGGTACGGCTGACAACCTGGTGTTCACGTTTGCCCAGCTGGTCGGGATACTGCAGCTGGTCGCACAAAGACAGGCAGCTGCTGCAGCTGCGGCGGCATAAATAACTCTTCTGTGTAAAACAAATCCGCGGGTTATTCCGCGGATTGTTTTAATTCATTCAGAATATCTTCAATACTTGAATACGTCTTGTTGTCTACCAAACCGCCTACGAAGTTATTGAGGCGGTATTTTTCATTATAGTAGTTTCTTACATCGCTCTTGTACGCATAGATCGTCTTTCCCATGCCGTAGGACAAACCGATTTCTGCCGCTGTGCCGGAATCAATTTCAATTCCGTTACAGTTCGCGATCACGATCTGGCATAAGTCGATTGCTTTGAAGTCCATGTAGAAACATGCGTCCTTGACCAGTTTGGTAGAGTCCTTGTCAATGACGACTTCCTGGGGAAGGAAGGTGGTGTATCCGGCTTTGCGCAGGGCATCGGAATTCATCTGATTGGTGTAGCGGTCACCTTCATTGAAGAGGGGGCCTGCCATATAGATCTTCACTTTTCCTTCTTCGTAGGGATTCATGTACTTGTCGAGGGCTTCGATTTCCTTCGGGTGCGTGACTTCCTTCAGATCTTCCTTGATGACTTCGATTTCGGAAGGTCCGTACGCTTCGACAAACACCGGATAATAATGTCCGTCTTCTTCATAGACTGCGATGTCATCCTTGGTAACGTAGTATTTCATGATGGTTCCTTTCTTTAAAAAACAGCTATACCCGAAGATATAGCTGTTGATGAATGATTTGTAAAATTATTTCAGCAGGGAGCTCGCTACATTGAACAGGGTGGACAGGTTTAATCCGCCGTTACTGTTGGTGATGTTGCCCGAGTTGCTGGACAGAAGGCTCGATAACAGGTTCGCTCCGGAGTTGGTGTTCTGCGCAGTATTTCCGCCGCCTAATAAGCTCGAGAATAAGCTTCCGGAAGTGTTCTGTGTCTGGGTTGTCTGCTGGGTCGGAGTAACGCCCAATAACGAAGAGAGGATGTTCGCAGTCGCGTTGTTGGACTGGGAAGACGGTTTCGGCTTGTTGGAGTTGGACGTGGTTGTCTGTGTCTGGCCACCGAGTAACGCGGATAATAAGTTCGATACGTTATTGTTCTGGGAAGTAGTCTGGGTCGTCTGCTGGGTGGTTCCGCCTAACAGGGAGCTCAGAAGATTTCCGGTGTTGTTGTTCTGTGCGGTTTGAGTCTGCTGCTGACCGCCGCCTAACAATAAGTTCAGAAGGCTGTTTCCGGAAGACTGCTGGGTCTGCTGCTGCTGACCGCCTAACAGAGATAATAATCCGGAGCCTGCGTTGTTCTGCTGGTTGTTTCCGCCGAATAAGCTGGATAATAAGCTTCCGCTCGAGGAATTGCTGCCCATTAAGGTGGAAAGCAATCCGTTGTTCGGCTTATTGTTGGATGCGCCGGTCAATAAGCCTGCCAGAGTTAAGAAGTCGTTCGCGTCGATCTTGCCGTCCAGAAGGGAAGCGATACCGCGGTTGTTCGCGCCTGCGCCGCGGCTTGTAGCGGTGGTGAATCCGCCGACCGTACGCATAAGATCGTCTGCTTCAATTGCGCCGTTTGCGCCGAGGTAGAGTTTCATGACGTTATTTTCTTTCACGTCTTCCGCTACTTTCTTGACTTCTGCCGCGCTGAGATTCGGGTTGTTCAGGATACCCTTGATGACGTCCGCTTCTTTTCCTTTTAAGAAAGCTTCCATCTTGGAAGGGTCATTCTGTAAAGCATTCAATACCTGTGTTGCATTATCTAAAGTTAATTCTAAGGTTGCCATATTATATTAGATTCCTCCATATTTTTATTATAGATGAATTGATTGAAAAAAGTACGTAAAATCATCGTTTCTTTCACATTTATCCGGTCGGATAAAAAAGGCATGACTGTTTGGTCATGCCCTTGATCGAAGACTGAAACTGTCTTATTCGTTGACGATGCGAACCGCCGGAGCTTTGATGCCGGCTTTGCCGAGTTCTTCAGTGATCGCCTTGGTTAATGCGAAGTATACATCCCAATAGTTCGCGGACTTGCACCAAGCACGTACCGTGAATACCATCGATTCGTTGGTTCCGCTGATTACGCCCGCAAACGGTGCCGGATCTTCCAGAACCATTTCGTTTTCCTTCATGCAGCGTTCCATGATTTCGGTGACCTTGTTGAGATCTTCACTCTTCGCGATACCGAAGGTTAAGTCGACACGTCTTGTTTCCTCGTGGGAATAGTTGACGACGTTCGCGTTCATAAGAGTTCCGTTCGGGATCGTAACGCGGCGGTTATCCAGCGTTAATAAGGTGGTGTAGAATAACGCAATCTGCTGAACGATACCTTCTTCGCCCGCGGTAGCGACATAATCACCGACCTTGAACGGACGGAACACCAGTAACATTAAGCCGCCCGCAAGATTCGATAAGGAACCCTGTAAGGCCATGCCGACCGCAACGCCTGCGGATGCGAGGACTGCGATTACGGATGCCATCGGGATACCTAAGATCGATACCATCGCGATGACTAAGATTACATAGAGGAGAACCTTGACGAAGTTGCAGATGAATAACGCAACCGTCGGATCCTGTTTCACGATGTACGGCAGTTTTTCAACGCCCTTCATCAACTTGCCGATGATGATCTTGCCGATGATCCAGACAAGTAAGGCGCCTAAAACTTTTAAACCGTAAGTTGTACATACTTCCGTTAATACTTTCAAGAAATTTTCCATAGGAATAACTCCCTCCTTCTTATTTATTTTATGATGATTTGAATGTTTCAACAATGAAAAATCAGGAAACTGCGCATGGTACCGGTAACAGCTGCGATTTCGGCACAAAAGAAACTGTTACATAAACAGAAAGGAATACACTGGACCGGTAATCTTGAGGTTTACGGTAAATAGATCTTATGTGTGACCGTGCTGCAGGTATAATGATCTGGACTATGGGAGACACTTTACAATACAGAGGATACGAAGGAACAGCCGAATTTCTGTCATATTATGATAGAGGCACTCACGAAGGGGTCGAAACCCTATTTTTTTCACATTGAAAAGAAAGAATCTTTATAGACTTTTCTGCAGAAACGGGATGATGAAAGGCATAGGAAAACCTGAGGCATTGAGAGAAATAAAGAGTTACAGCCGCAGAATCGATATTGAGCATCGCTTGGTTTACATGTCGGATGCAAATCATAATCTCGTGATTCTGCATGCAAAGGCCATTATGAAAAATAACAAGCCGGTCGTCTGACCGGTTTTATGCTGAATTGTCGGATTACTTTTCCGGAAATGTCACGGAATCTTCGGGAAACTCTACGCTGAAGATATCATTCGGGCTGCAGTTCAGAATTGAGCACAGACGCTCTATTGTATATGTACTGACATGATCGTTGGAACGAAGACGGTCGATTGTGCCGTTTGAAAACCCATATTTTTTAACTAATTGATATTTAGAAATTTTACGTTTTTTCATGGTTTTCCATAGCGGTTCGTAGCTGATCATAAGTCAATTTTCTTATATCACCACTTTTCTGACTATCACCATTAAAATGGTGATATTATTATTATGAATCAGTTCACTGCAGAAGTAGGAGGGTATTATGAGTGACAGAAAAAACAATGATGGCTTATCAAAGATATTGGCGATTGCGGCAATCGTAATTGCCTTGTTGGCAGGAGGTTTCGGCGGCGCGGCATTTATTAACAGTAACCGCGAAGTTCCTGTGCAGACCGTAGAAAATGGATTATCCGCATATGAAATTGCGAAACAATACGGATATTCCGGAACGATTCAGGAATGGTTAAAGAGTCTGGACGGAAAATCTGCGTATGAAGTTGCAAAAGAAAACGGTTATACAGGGTCTGAAACTGAATGGACGCAGTCTTTGAAAGCACAAGACGGGAAAGACGGGGTCGGCATACGCTCCGCATCAATTTCCTCTGCAGGCGATTTAATTGTGAGCCTTACGGATGGAACCTCTTTAAATGTCGGTAAAGCAGCCGGCAGTAAGGGAGCTGACGGCAAGGACGGAAAAGACGGCGTCAGTATCTCCGGAATCAGCACGAATGAAAACGGGGAAGTTGTAATTGAATCATCTGACGGAACCAAGACAAACATTGGAAAACTTGTCGGAACGAACGGAAAAGACGGAGTCGGAGTATCTGATGCGAAGATGAATGAACAGGGAGAATTAGTCCTCACATTTACAAACGGCCAATCGAAGACAGTCGGCACGGTGCTTGGCGCAAAGGGGGATCAAGGTGATAAGGGAGAAACCGGAGAGAAGGGTGAACCCGGCGAAGCAGGAAAAGACGGCGTCAGCGTACAAACTGCGTCAGTCGATGAAACAGGTAACCTGGTTATCACTTTATCCGACGGAACAGTATCAACGCTCGGACCGGTTGTCGGTAAAGACGGAAATGACGGAGAAAACGGAAAAGACGGTATCAGCGTCGTATCCGCATCCATGAATTCAGAAGGGGAACTTGTATTAACATTCTCAAACGATCAGGTCGCGAATGTAGGAAAGGTTCTCGGAGCTAAAGGTGATAAAGGCGATCAGGGTGAAAAAGGTGAAGACGGCATCAGCGTTGAAAAAGCCGAATTGAATGCGAACGGTGAACTCGTTTTAACATATTCGGATCATACAGTTGATAATCTTGGCTCTGTCATAGGTGCGAAAGGCGAAAAGGGAGATCAAGGCGAAAAAGGTGAAAAAGGCGATACCGGTGAAACAGGCTTAGGAATCAAAACAACTCTCATCAATGAAAACGGAGAATTAGTAGTAACTTTTACGGATGATTCGACTGTGAATCTTGGAAACGTAGTAGGCAAGGACGGGGCCAAAGGAGATCAGGGCGAAAAAGGCGAAACCGGCGCACAGGGTGAAAAAGGCGATGCCGGAGAGGACGGCATCGGTGTTTCCGAAGCAAAACTTGATGCAGAAGGAAACTTAGTTATTACCTTAACCGACGGAACCGTCAAGGAACTCGGAAAAGTTGTCGGAGAAAAAGGTGACAAAGGTGATACCGGCGAACAAGGCGCTAAGGGAGAAACCGGTGAAAAAGGTGAGAAAGGCGATCAGGGTGTTGCCGGAAAAGACGGCGTAGGTATTTCGTCTGTGAATATCGAAGAAAAGACCGGAAACCTCTTCATTACTTTGACGAACGGAACGGAACTGAATCTCGGATGTGTAAAAGGATCTGACGGTAAAGACGGAGCCCAGGGTGAGAAAGGCGACAAAGGCGATGCCGGAGAAGACGGCGTTGGTATTTCATCCGCGTCCGTGAACGATTTGGGAGAATTGGTATTGGTCTATTCGGATGATTCGACTGTAAATCTTGGAACAATCGTCGGCAAAGACGGCGAAAAAGGTGAAACCGGTGCGCAAGGAGAAAAGGGCGAAACCGGTGCACAAGGTGATAAGGGTGATGCAGGCGAAGACGGCATCGGTATCGCTGAAGCTGCAATCAATGAAGAAGGAATCCTCATCATTACATTAACTGACGGAACCGAAAAGAATCTTGGTACAGTTGTCGGAAAAGACGGAGCGAAAGGTGACCAAGGCGAAAAAGGTGAAACCGGAGCAAAAGGCGAAGACGGCATCGGAGTATCCGGAGCTGAAATCAATGACAACGGTCAGTTGGTAATTTCGTATTCTGACGGTAATTCGGTAAATCTAGGAAAAGTCATCGGAGCTAAGGGAGATAAAGGCGACCAAGGCGAAAAGGGCGAAACCGGAGCGAAAGGTGACAAGGGTGATACCGGTGAAGCAGGCGAAGACGGTGTCGGCATTTCAAAGGTTGAAGTCGATGAAACCGGAAACTTAACGGTTACCCTGACCAGCGGAACAGAATTAGCTTTAGGCAATATCAAGGGTAAGGATGGTTTAGGCGTGTCCGGATCTTCCATTAACGAAGACGGTGAATTGGTTCTGACATATACAAACGGAAACACCGCAAATCTCGGAAAAGTTGTCGGGAAAGACGGAACGGACGGCACAGACGGTGTCGGTATCAAGACTGTAGCGATTGATGAAGAAGGCGTGCTGGTAGTTACTCTTACGAATGGTACAGAAGTCAACCTAGGCAGCATCAAAGGAGAAGACGGCAACAGTGTTGAAACCGCAGTGGTCAATGAAGAAGGCCATTTGATCCTGACATATACGAACGGGAACTCTACGGATTGCGGCAAAGTAACCGGTAATGACGGCGTAAGTGTAGCTAACGTTACATTAACCGAAGAAGGTGAACTCTCGGTAACACTGTCCAATGAGACCGTCTATAACCTTGGAAACATCAAAGGTCCTAAGGGTGATAAAGGCGATCAGGGCGAAAAAGGCGAAGACGGAAGAGGTGTTTCTTCGATGGCCTTCAATGATGATGGAGAACTGGTTGTCTATTACACAGATGGTACTGAACAGAACTTGGGGACAATACCCGGAGGCGGAGATTCCCGCGAGATTCTTAAATATACGCTGAAGGAAGATGGGACATATGTTGTAGAGGCTGGAAAAGATGCTCCAAGTGTCAGCGAGATAAGTATTCCGGCGACATATAAAGGGGTTGCTGTAACGGAAATTAGAGAAGAAGGGTTTATGAATCTTCTTACATTACGGAAAGTGTCAATGCCCGAAGGAATAACTGTAATCAATTCAAAGGCTTTTTATGGATGTACATATCTAGATGGCGAAATAGTTATTCCAGCGACTGTACACACTATTGGTGAAAGTGCGTTTGAAAACTGTACAAATTTATCAGGTGAAATTTATATTCCTTCAGCAGTTACAAGGATATGTAAAAAAGCATTTTTCGGTACGTCGATTTCGACTGTTACTTTAGAGAACCCGCAAAATTGGGCGGTTGATGGAAGACCTGTTGTATATCAGTATAGAGATTCATCACAAGGCTCTTCATCCTACTTGAGCGGAGTATATAAAGAAACATTTTATTCCAAATTCACACTCTACGGGTTCGATTATAGCTATCAGATGAATAGTATGGGAACTATGGAAAGCGCAACCGCAAATCCTGTTATTGTTGATGGAATAATTGATGGTAAGTTCTTTACTCAACGAGTAGCCTTGGTTAATCAAGGGTATACAGGTGCAGCTTTTCTAGGCTTGTTCGCATCTGATATTATTCGACACTAATAAAGTAGGGAAAGTATGAAAACAGTGAAGATTATAATACCCGAGAATAAAGAACTGATAAATCAAGTCTTTGAATCAGTTTGTCCGACCAGTCATTTTTCTCCACAATATGAAAAAATACTCTTCAATCTATTCAATGATTTTTATAACCATGAAAGTATTTATATTGAATCAGTAATCGAGAATTTTTCAGAAGTTGAGATTTTGGAAAGTGTTGAGGTGATTGTATATATGAATGCAGCCTTGCTTTCGGCAAAAACTAAAATAATCAAGGAATTGCAACGAATACATGGATACGTAGAGCAATAGCAGAAAACAGTTGTTTTTTGTGTTTCATTAACAATCACAACGAAAGTACGTTATAAATGGAAAAGATTATAATCTGTAAATCAAGGGTTATAATCTTTTTTGATATCTCAAGAATTTCTTTTCGTTTTTTTGAATTGCTTTCTTGTGGCGTATTCAATACTGCAAGGAGAAATGGTAAATGAGCATTCCGGTCTTTAATGATGATTCGAAGCATGATTTATTGACGTACAGAAAACTGTACTCTAAAATGAAACTGTGCGGAGGGTATTCTATGATTGCTGTAAACTATACGCAGTTTCGCGAAAACATGAAACACTATCTGGATAAGGTGACAGATGATTTTGAGTCGGTTGTTGTAACGCGTAAAGACAATAAAAACGCTGTGATCATGTCCGAGGAAACCTACAATAATCTTCTGGAAAACATGTACGTAATGGGTACTAAGTCCAACTATGATTGGCTCATGGAGTCGAAAGACCAGCTTCAAAAAGGGCTCACTGTAACAATGTCCGATCACGGGGGAGACGATGAATAAGGTCTTTACCAAAAACGGTTGGGAGGATTACCTGTTCTGGGAAACAGAAAATCGAGAGACGCTGAAGCGGATCAACCAATTGATCGAAGATATATGCCGTCACGGAAATGAAGGAATCGGGAAACCGGAAGCTTTGAAGGGTGATTTGTCGGGATTCTGGAGCCGCCGGATCAATGATAAAGACCGGTTGGTTTATTCCGTTGCTTCTCAAAATGTCTATATTCTTTCGTGCCGGTACCATTATTCCGGAGAATAAAACCTTCACATTTTTATTTCACAAGCCCGCAAACCTTTACTTAGATGAATCAAACGGTTAAAATAAGTAAAGGCGGAGGGCTTTTATGTATTCCTATGATTCTTTAATTCTTCGGCTGAAAGAAAAAGGCCTGACAAAGACAGATTTGACCGAGAAGGCCGGTGTTTCATCACGGACAATCGCCAAAATCTCCCGGCATGAAAAAGTCGCGCCGCATGTGATGAAGCGCGTTGCGAAGTTTTTGGACGCGAATCCGGAAGAGTTATATCAAATCATATCGGATAATCCGGTCCTTCAAAGATTGCGGGAGGAAAAAGAAATCCGGTTGCCGGGAGGCCTTTATCACGAACTTCAGGTGCGTATGACCTACAATTCGAATCATATCGAAGGAAGTAAACTCTCTTTGGATCAGACAAGAATGATCTTTGAGACAAAGACAATTGAAGCCGAAGACGGGGTTTTAGTAGATGATGTTCTGGAGACCGTTCATCATTTCCGGGCAATCGACTATGTGATCGATCACGCAGAAGATGAGCTGACGGAAGATTTTATTAAGCATCTTCATTACATCCTGAAACATGATACTTCCGATTCGTTGCTGTCCTGGTACGCGGTCGGTGACTATAAGAAACGGCCGAATACTGTCGGAGGAGAGAAAACAGTAATACCGGTGGAAGTCGGTTCACGAATGAAGAAATTGTTGAAGGAGTATCACAGTCTGGATTTCGTGAACATCCGGGAGATTGTAAGCTTCCATGCGGAATTTGAAAAGATTCATCCGTTCCAGGACGGAAACGGAAGAGTAGGCAGGCTGATCGCGCTGAAAGAATGTCTTCATCATCATGTTGTGCCGTTTTTGATTGAAGACACGAAAAAACAGTTCTATTACCGCGGATTAAGGGAATGGCCCGAACAACCCGGTTATCTCATGGATACCTGTCTGGCCGGGCAGGATACCTTCCGGGCATTATTTAAACTGTTTGAAATCGAATATGAATAAAACGCGGAGGATTCCGCGTTTACTGTTTGGCTAATTCGGCGGTTTTTTCGTAGGCCGCAATAACTGCTTCAATGACCGCAGACCTTAGTCCGCCTTTCTCGAGTGCCCGGATTCCCTGGATGGTTGTGCCGCCCGGGGAACAGACATCATCCTTTAGCTTGTCGGGGTGTTCCTTGGACTGTAAGTAGAGTTCCGCGGCTCCTTTACAGACTTCGGCTGCGTACTCTCTGGCTTTCTCGCGCGGAACTCCGATCGCCACGGCTCCGTCAGCCATCGCATCGATGAAAGTATACACAAATGCCGGCCCGCATCCTGCGGGAACTGTTGCGGCTGCCATCAGATGTTCATCGATTTCATCAAACGATCCGGAAGCACTGAAAATCTCCATGAATTCTTTCCTTTCGTCCTCCGTCACATTCTTGTCCGATACCAAGGTGATTCCTTCGCCGACGATAATGGCGGTATTGGGATTGGTGCGGATCACCGGGTAATCTCCCCCTAATAATTCCTGAATTCTTTCGATGGTGTAGGCGGCGACGATGCTTAAGATGACGAAACGGTCTTTCCGCTTTGAAAGGGCGTCCGCCAGCGTCGGCAATACCCCCTTCATCATCTGCGGCTTGATGGCCAGTACGATCAAATCGCAGGTTTCCGCGATAGTGACATTGTCCGTTTGAATTCCGTGAAGTTCGGCTGCCAAACGTTCTGCTTTTTCAGGCGTGCGGTTGGAGAAGTACAGGGTTCTTCCGTTCCGGTCCGCGCATTTTGCCAGGGCGCTTCCCATTTTGCCGCACCCGATAAATCCGATTTTTGTAAAGTTCATGATTGAGATACCTCACTGAAATCATCTTAGAAAAGGGAAGATGTTCTGTCAAGGAAACCCAACGCGTAAAAAGTAATGTATAATATTTATATCAGTTTTGTCATGCGGAGGTGCTTATGAAATACGCAATCGGTATTGATATCGGGGGAACCAATACGAGAGTTGCCCTGGTGGATGAGAACTATCATGTCATTGTTCGTCACCAATTCCCGACGGACGCGGAAGATCCGGAAAAGACCGTACAGGGCATTAAGGCCATTACGGATACGTTTGAAGTGGAAATCGTCGGCATGGGTGTAAGCTGCCCGGGACCGCTCGATCTGATCAACGGAATTGTGCTGGACACGCCGAATCTTCACGGTGCCTGGCATCATTTCCCGATTGCCGAAGAACTTACGGATGCGACCGGGTATAAAACTTATCTGCAGAACGACGCAAACTTAGCCGCTCTGGCAGAGGCAGTCATCGGTGAAGGAAAGGATTACCGTTATGTTCAGTTTTTAACGGTTTCAACGGGCTTAGGAGCGGGATTTACCATCGATAAGAAGATTTATATAGGTTCCCACGGATTCGCGCAGGAACTGGCCTGGATGTGCCTTTGGAAGGGCGGCCCGAGCCACGGGTCCATTTATCCGGGAGGAATTGAAGCCATCTCCAGCGGTACGGCAATTACGACCCGCGCTCAAAAAGCCGGATTGAATGTCGTGCATGCGGGACAGGTGAATAATCTGGCACTCGAAGGAAACGAAACCGCGATGCAGATCATGGATGATGCGAAAGAATATCTTTCCAACGGAATTGCGGCATTAATTGAAACATTGGATCCCGATATTATCATTCTGGGCGGAAGCGTAGCCCTGAAGATTCCGGGATTTGCGGAAGAAGTGGAAAAGCGTGTGAAGACGAAGCTTTTCGAATCGGTACGTCCGTTTGTGAAAATCCGTAAGAGCACTCTCGGGGAAGACAGCGGTCTTCTCGGCGCGGCATGTCTGGCATTCGAACAGGCCAAAGATTAGTTGCAGAACACGAAAAAGGCTCCGGTATGATCCGGAGCCTTATTTTGTTTAACTTAGTTCAGTTTTTCGCCGCAGTTCGGACAGAATTTCGGAACCGCGTTTTTATCTTCCGGCTCCCATCCGCACTTCGGACATTTATGAACCGGTTTCGGCGTTCCGCATTCCATGCAGAATTTTCCGCGGTTCGCACGGTGGCAGTTCGGGCATTCCCAGAGTTCGTTCTCGGATTCGTTTGCCGGCTGCGGGGTTCCGCATTCCATACAGAACTTGCCGGTATTCTTCGCTCCGCACTTCGGGCATACCCAGGTTCCGTCTTCCGCCGGTTCGTCCGTACCTCCGTTATCCGGGACAACCGGTTTCGGTGTGAAGTCTTTGCCTAATAATGCTGCGCAGATTTCTTCCGCCTGATTTACCATCATCTGATATTCTTCGGATGTATTGGAATCCGGACGCTGATCGCTGAGTTCGAAATCGATTTCGCTGAAATACGGGGAGTCCACGCTGATGGTTACATCGAAACGGTATTCATATTCGTACTGTTTCGGATCATAGCTGACACGTTTTCCTTCCGCGTCTTTCGTGTAGATTTCATCTTTGTCTTCGGTGACTTTATAGGTCGCGTTCATAACCTGGGATAAATCCACAATATCCGGATTTCCGCTGCGGAAATCTCTCTGGCGGGTCACAACGAACTTCTTGAGGTTTTCGTCAATATAAACCTTGTAGTTATTACCGAGGACCTTTGTCGGATGAAGGCTCGCGATGCCTAACGCATTCCGGTCACGGTATGCCAGGTGTTCCTTGATTTCCGCTACCGTGGAATGTCTTCTTTCATTGAACCAGGGAGACAGCTTGGAAGCGCAATCTTTACAGAGATTTCCGTCTTCCAGTTTCCGGTTCCCCAGCAAACCGATTTTGTTACCGCAAATACTGCAATACTTTGCATCAAATAATCCCATATGATGTTCCTCCTAATCATGTATCCATGATTCAAACTCTATATATTAATTATGGGAATTCTTCCGTTTTCCCGCAATGGCCAATCGGCTAATGTCTCAAAAGGCAAGAAAAATCCGGAGGGTTACTCCGGATCTTCGTCTTGTATCTTGTTTAGGACTTTGTAGAGAAGGGCATACAGCGTGACGGCTTCCTGCGTGTTTAACGGAATACAGGATCCTACGGAAGAAGGAATCGATGCGCATTTCTCTTTCAGCGCCGATCCCTTTTCGGTAAGGGATACGATGACACTTCGCTCATCTTCCTTGGAACGTGTTCGGATCACATATCCTTCCTGTTCCAGCTTCTTCAATAACGGGGTCAGCGTTCCGTTATCCAGGTAAAGACGTTCACCGAGTTTCCCGACGGTCACTTCCTTTTGATCCCATAACACCATTAAAACGATGTATTGGGTGTAGGTGATTCCGAGCGGTTTCAATAACGGCGTGTATGCCGAGGTCACTTTGCGGGCTGCGGCATATAAAGGGAAACAAAGCTGGTTTTCCAATTTCAATTCATTGTTCATGTGCCGCACCTCCCTGTTTATTACAGCAACTCTTCTACAGCTTTATCAAGCTTTGCCATGTCGTAGGTCGGCTCATAGCGCGCTACGACGTTTCCTTCACGGTCCACTAAGAACTTGGTGAAGTTCCATTTGATTTCCGGATTGTTCTTGTAGTCCTTGTCGATCTTCTTTAACATGACGCCCATCGCGAACGCAGCCGGACCGGAACCGAATCCTTCGAATCCTTTTTGGCTCTTCAGATATTTGAATAATTCGATCGCATTCTCGCCGTTGACATCGCTCTTTTTCATCTGCGGGAACTGGGTGTTGTACTTCAGCGTGCAGAATTCATGGATTTCTTCATCGGTGCCCGGGGTCTGACCCGCAAACTGGTTGCACGGAACATCAATGATCTCAAAGCCCTTGTCATGATACTTTTCATACATTTCTTCAAGGCCTTTGTACTGCGGAGTGAATCCGCATCCGGTCGCAGTGTTGACTACCAATACGACTTTGCCTTTATAATCACTCATCGGGATTTCTTCGCCTTTGCGGCTTGTTACGGATAAATCATAGAAACTCATGGTCGGTCCTCCTTTATATTTTAACCAATTATATTTTATCAAATATAAATAGGAAGTCAATAAAAACCCCCGGCGTTGCCGTCGGGGGATGAAGAAGCGAAAGCGGGGGGTTATGTTGCCTTCGCGTACTTCCGATGTATTGCGCGGCCGCCAGTCCCTAGATGTTCAAGTCAGGAAGTATGTCGGCTGCATCTACGATAATAACACGTTTCTTTATGAAAATTTTACCATTTTTAACAATTTAAAACCGGATTGATTATTATGTAATCCGGTTTTGCATTTTTACTGTTTTTTGAATGCCAGATGAAGAATATATCCCGAATAGTAGAGGCATCCGACAACGATTCCCGCGTTATACAAATTCGCGAATACATCGTACTTCTCATGGATACAGTAAACGAATAATAAGATTCCCAACCCGAGATATACGATTGCGCGGATGATGGATCCGAGCTTATCCTGTTTGACAATTTGTTCATAGGTCGTCCATTCCGCGTCTACGCGTGCTTTGTTGACGGGCAGGTTCTTGCATAATAAGTAGAACCAGATCTCCGCACCGAGCCATGCGACAAATCCGATGATGGCCGCAATGAATCCGGAATATCCTCTTTGCGATACTAAGAACAGAAGGGACATGATGTAGATGATCAGGACATACACATAACGCTGCTGCAGCAACGTGAATTTCGCATGGTCGCTTTTCTGCAATGCCCGTGCTTCACTTAACAGCGGATGCTTGTACACAACGCGTCCTTTTTTATCGGAAACGACGCCGATTCCGTATACTTCAGGTAATTTTGGCTTCTTTTTGATTGACATAGAGGTTTTCCTTCTTTACACAGTCTCTATTATACTCCGAAACCGCTTGGTTATATATGGAAATATTTTCGGAGTCATCACGTATTTATCCCATCGGACGGGACGGCATTTTCTTATCGGCTCATAATAAGAACATAGGAAGGTATTGCCTATGATCCAGAAGAATCCTTTGCGTCTTCAATGTAATTCCTGCGGAGCTCCGTTAGGATTTGACATTGTCCGGCAAACATATGCCTGTCCGTCCTGCGGCATGAAGACAAGTTCGTCTGATGCCTTACAGGAAATCTTGCAATGGCGCATGAAACACCGTGTGCGTGCCGCTGCGGCAGCGGATGCGGAGTATTACGAATGTCCGGGCTGCGGATCACATGTTCTTTTCAAGGCGGAGGAAGCTGAAAGCATCTGTGACTTCTGCGGCTCTCTGATGGTCCGGCATGAATTTGCCGCAGACCGTGTTCTTCCAGAAATGATCATTCCGTTCACGCTTACCCTGGAAGAAGCGAAATCCCGGCTTAAGAATTGGGCATCTTCCAGAAGACTTACGGGAACGGGAAAGGCTGTTTATGAAAATCTTTCCAAAATGCAGGGCTATTATCTTCCGTACCGCATTGTAAAAGGTCCGGTGAGCGCCCGGGTTCAAAGAGATACCGGGGAACGGGTTTACCGGTGCGCTCTTTTTGCGGAAGGAGTGGCGGTCAGTTCCTCGATCCAATTTGACAACATCGTTATGAACCGTATGGAACCTTTCGATTATGCGGAAATGACGGAATTTCATCCGGGATATATTGCCGGACAGAAGGTGCGGCTTCCGAATCTTACCGAAGCGGAGATTCGTCAAAGAGTCATCGAAGAACTCGAGGATGAATTCCTTCCGGAGATTGAAAGAGTGATGGAAACAACCGGAGTCAGTGTGCATGCGAATGCCGAACTTACTGCGAATGTTTCCGTGCTGCTGCCGGTATATTTTATCAGGGAGGGAAACCTTCTGGCACTGGTAAACGGGCAGACCGGACGGGTCGCGGTTTCCCAAGGAAAAGTGCGGAAGTCTTTTCCATGGGTTATCGAACCTCTTGTGTATACAGTTACAGCGACCTTGTTATGCGCGGGATTGATCACCGGTTTTGACATCGGAACGGTCCTGCTGTTTGGGGCTGTGTTTGCCTGTATCTTCTTCAGTATCTTCTCGGAGGGAAGGAACTCTTTGATCCGGAGAATCATTTCCCGCGGAGAAAATTCGCGCGCCGTACGGGAAGACGGAGAAATCCGCTTTATTGAGGGAAAAGATGTACTGAAGAATCCGTTTGACAATACGCCGGTCTTTATTGAAAAAGACCGTGACGGGAATGATGTTCCGGTAAAACTGCGCTTCTACAGTTTCGGAAGGATTCTGCGGATGATTCTTTCAATGACCGTAACGATCTTTCTTCCGGTTATCCCGGCAGCTCTGATCCGGCTTGCCGAAATCCAAAATACCGGGGAAGCTTTCTTTGAACGTTTCTCCGTCGGCTCCGGGGCCGCGTGGTACGTTCTCGGAATCTTTTTATGCATCATGTACTGGACCAAGGGAATGCGCATCGACGTGTATAATCATCCGCTTCTCTACCGTATTACGGAGACCGGGAAAACAAAACGCATGTATTCACCCGATTCCCGTATGGGAGGAGTATTATCCGTTTACGGAGTCGGAGAAACAGATTCGAAGGGCAGACGTGTCGGTTTATTGAGGCTGTTATGGAGTCTCGGGGGAGCCGGATTGTTTTTGGGCGCCGCGATGCTGATCATGCTGATCGGGAGTACGCTGGCCATTGTTTATTAACCGCGGTTTTACAGGTATAATTATTTTAGATACTGTATCCAGTCCTCGAAGGAAGAAGGCGAACCTATGCACTATCATATTTTAGTAAATCCCAACGGCGCATCCGGAAAGACAAATGCGTTTTTTGAACGTTCTGTACGACCCCGTTTCGATGCCGGCCATCATCCTTATACCGTGTACTACTCGGCGCCGGATAAGAAGATGGATGTGATCGTGAAGGAAATCCTGGAGAACAGCGAAGGACCCCAGAATATCATCTTGGTCGGAGGTGACGGCACGTTCAACGACGCCATTAACGGAGTCGCGGATTTCAGCCGTGCGCGCTTCGCCCTGATTCCTTCCGGTTCGGCGAATGATTTCGCAAGGGATCTGGATTTGATGAATCAAACGGATGAACTGCTGGACCGTGTATTCGAAGGCTCCGTGAAACGGGTTATCGATATCGGACAGTTGGTGTATCATAATCAGACAGCCCGCATCAACTACCGCACTAAAACCGTGGAACCGGTAAACGTGAAAGAGGACATTGTGCGGTACTTCAATAACGGAGCCGGCATCGGGTTTGACGCTGAAATCTGCGAAAAAGTCGAACTTTCCGGCGCAAAGAATATTCTGAATAAAATCGGATTGGGAAAACTCGTATATCTGTACGAAGCAATCGGATTGATTTTCACGGCCAAGAGATTTGCGGTTACAATGGAATTTGACGACGGAAGAGTGCGTGAGATTCCGAATTGTCTTTTTATCTCCGGAATGAATCATAAGTACGAAGGCGGAGGATTCATGTTCGGGCCGCACGCTTCGGATACCGACGGATTGATTGATTTTACCATTGCGTATCCCAAACACAACTCCGTATTCTTCCGCGCGTTCCCCAGTGCCTACAAAGGAAACCATTTCCGGTATAAAGGCGTGGATGAAGACAGGGCGAAGGAAGTGCGGATCCGCTGTTCCTCTCCTGTTTGGGTTCAAACCGACGGTGAGATTTATGCGATGTGTTCGGAAATGACCATGCGGGTATTGCCCGCATGCCTGCAGCTATTGATTTAGAAGATAGGATGGAAGTTGATATAAATAAGCCTGTAGAAAATCCGGCATTGAGTTTATTGCTGAAGGAACCGGCGGCTGCCAAAGATTGCGCCAGCGCTGAGCTGCGTAAAAAAACGCACGGGATTGCCGCAAAGGATACATTTGCCGTCGGTTGTGCGTTTCAGCGGAGAAACAAGAAGACAGAATTGTTTTCGTTCCTATAAAAAACACGGGCAGGCAGCCCGTATTTTCATGCAAGTTCATTTTCTTTATATTGATCCAGCAATAGATTTGCTTCAAGGACACTCAAGCCGTTTTCAATGGCATAGATCAGGATGATATCCCGGCGGTTACGGACATAAAGGCCGGGGACATTCGCAATCTCCAAAGCTTTCAGAGTCTCATTCAGCGTGCATTTCGCGGCAATGCACAGCCGCAGGATCTTATCCTTTCCCGGGTTTTCCTTGATGCCGCTTAAAATCTGATAGGCATAGGTGCGCTCCAGTCCGCTGTCTTTGATTACTGCGGAACGGTCCAGGTGTTTTTCCTCGAGCACATGTCCGAAAAATTCATGAAATGATTTGAATTCCGGAAAAATCTCGATGGATTCGAGGTATTCATTCAGCCCCGATTCGTCTTTGATATTCCGAAGAGTCTCTTCAAGTTTTTGAGTAGTCCGCTTGTCCATAATCCGAAATCCTTTCTATAATATGGGTATGCAAGATGAGAAATCATTGTTTGACCCTTCGGCTTATAAAGAATTGTATCATCTGAAGGGTAATAAACGAAGTATCGTCATGGATGTGCAATCCATGCGTATGTGTGTGCGCAAACTTCTGGATGTGTATAATCCGGATGTTTTCGTGTGGCTGAAGGAACATCATCATCCAAATCTCGCGAATGTGCTGGGATTCGAGATGCATGAAGGGAAGCTTGCAGTCTTGGAAGAATTCATCGAAGGAAACACGCTGGAAAAAGAATTGGAGGACGGAAACCTTTCCGAAGAGGAGAAACTTTCGGTTCTCTGCGATGTACTAAGCGCAGCGGATTTCCTGCACAATGCGGACCCAGCCATCATCCACCGGGATATCAAGCCCTCCAATATCATTCTTGATAAGGAGAAACGCGCATATCTGGCGGACTATGATGCGGCGAAAATCTATCATCCCGAAGAATCCAGGGACACCGTATTGATCGGTACTCAGGGATCCGCGGCTCCCGAACAGTACGGCTTCAAGTCCTCCGACCAAAGGACGGATATCTATGCCCTGGGAATGCTGATGAAGGAATTGTTCCCCGGGGAAGCATGGGCAGAGCCGGTCATTGAGAAGGCAACTAAGATGGATCCCGAAGACCGCTATGCGAATGTGAAACTGATGGCAGATCAGATCCGCAGGCGCAAGAGCATCCCTTCTTTCCGTTCCTCCTCAAGAAAGACCGTCAACATTCCGGGATTCCGCACCGGGAAGCCATGGAAGGCCATTGCCGCGCTGCTTTGTTATATTGCGCTTTTCCTGATTTGGTATTTTGCGCAAATTCGCGGAGATGACGGCGTATTGATCAGCGGACCGGTGCTGATTGGGTATAAGGTCATGATGGCACTGATCATCTTCAGCGAGATCGATTTGTTCACGGACTGGACTCATTTCTTCAAGAAGTCTTTTCCCTGGCTGAGTGCAGAGAAGCTCTCCGTACGGATTATCGCCTACATTGTCATCGGCGCTATGACCGCATTCTTCTGGATGCTTCTTCTGGCCATTGCACTGCC
>CACYEP010000090.1 GCA_902773425.1 uncultured Erysipelotrichaceae bacterium
ATCCGCGTCTTAATCAGAAGATATAAAGTTGGCACTGCCTGTCCAAGAATGTTGGCAATAAAAAAACCAGAAAGCCCTGCTTTAGCAATCAAAAGTAGTACCACATTTGCTCCAAGCATGGTGACAGTGCCCAGAACCCCTGCTACACCCATGGCAGAAACAAGCTCTATTCCTTTTGCAAATTGAATGCAATACTGATTAAAGCAATAAAATAGATAGTAAAGGAATATAAATATCTCTAATCCATGAATATACTGCATCAATTTCATTCTCGATGCAATGGACAAAAAAAGCATAACAGGAATTAAACTAAATACCACATACCGTACACCAATCGTTGCAACTTCATGTTTTGATTTGCTCTTGTCCATCAAGAAGCGCATAAGTGCATCAACAATATTTAGTGTTAGGATTGGGAAAGCCAACTGCATTGTAGAAATTATTAAATCGTAAAGGCCTACATCATCTTTAGAGAGTATGCTTGTATATAGTGGAACTAATAAAAAAACAAGAATTTTAGAAGCAAAATTGCTTATTGTTAGTATTCCTATGTTTTTTAGCAAATATTTCGCCTTCGAGTTCATTTTTTCACCAGCGCTTCTTATTACAATTTCTTTTACTATGTCAATTTCTTCTCATCTTTGAACTCTTCCGTTTCCACCGGATTTCAACAAAGCCTGAACATCAGTTACACTTGTCCTGTTGAAGTCTCCCTCGATTGTATGTTTCAAACAGCTTGCAGCTGTAGCGAATTCAATAGCTTCCTTGCATCCCATCTTCTGAGTCATAGCGTATATGAGTCCAGCAGCAAAACTATCGCCTCCGCCAACACGGTCAACAATCTGAATGTCATATTCCCGACTGAAATATGACTCCAGCATCTCTGCGTCATAAAGCATGGCCGACCATCCATTACGGCTTGCTGAAAAGCTCTTTCTCAGTGTGGTTGCAACAAACTTGCAGCCGTAATAACTGTGAATAATTTCCGCTGTATGGACATATCCCGCGCGACTAAGCTCAGCGCTTTCAACATTAGTATCCTGCGCTCTTATGCCCAGCATCTTCTCTGCATCCTCTTCATTGCAGATACACACATCCACATATTTCATCAGAGGCTTCATGATTTCCTGTGCTTTTTCTAGACTCCACAACTTACCTCTGTAGTTCAAATCACAAGATATGGTGAGTCCCTTCTTTCTCGCAGTTTTACAGGCATCTGCGCAGATTTCTGGCAGTTCACCACCCAGAGCCGGATTAATTCCTGTCCAATGGAACCAGTCCGCACCCTGGAAAATCTTTTCCCAATCAAAGTCCTCCCTCTTTGCCAGTGCAATTGAGGAATACGCCCTATCATAGATTACCTTCGATGGACGCTGAGATGCGCCCTTCTCCAGATAATACAGTCCAAGCCTTCCATCGCCGTAAACAACATTTCTCGTATCTACACCGAAGTAACGGAGGCTGTTAACAGCTGCATGACCAACGTCAGATTCTGGCACCTTTGTAACATAGGCAGAATTAAGGTCTAACATTGCAAGGCTTACCGCCACATTGGCTTCTCCTCCGCAGAAGGTGGACTCAAGATTATCTTTTTGAAACAGCTTTGTATATCCTGGTGCTGCCAGACGTAGAAGTATTTCTCCAAACGTAATAACCTTCATAAATGTTTCCTCATATCTGTACGTGCTTCGGTTCGGTTAAAAATTCGATCTTCACAATTTTACTATATTCTTTTAAAACTCTGCTCATCCCAACATTCATAGCATCAAGCACAGCATTTCGTGTTATAAAAGCCATCTCGCTATTACCATAGTTCTCTCTAGCATCATGAGAATAGCCATCGAAACCGACAAGATGAATGGATTTTACACCCTGAGTTGAAAGGAACTTTATCGCCATTAGTCCGGCATTATCAGTTACTGCTTCTATATTGTTCAAAAGATCCCTATATTTTGTCTGATAGTAAACCCCTTCAGCAGGTATGTTCGAAGTAACGATACATTTAGATCCTTCTTCTTCCGGCAATTCACGAAAACGCCTGAGGTTTGATAAGAAGATGAAATCTGGGGCTATTTCGCTATATGTGAAATTAACGCTTATCACAACAGCA
>CACYEP010000091.1 GCA_902773425.1 uncultured Erysipelotrichaceae bacterium
AAGAAGCATGCCGAAAAAATGCAGATTAAGAAATACTGCCCGGTTTGCCGTAAAATGACGTTACATAAGGAGAAAAAATAAGCCGGCCACTAAGTCGGCTTTTCTCATGTCATGATGAAAATCCTGAAAGTTCCTGCCGGAGTATTCCAGGCGAACTGTTACATTCTGAAAAAGAACCGTTCGGTTTTAATCATCGATCCGGGGTCCTACCGGAAGATTTCGTCATGTCTGGAATTGGAACCTGAAGACCGGGTGGAAGGGATATTGCTGACGCACGGTCATTTTGATCACTTCGGCGGCGTGGATAAACTCGCGAAGGAATTCCGCTGTCCTGTTTATTTAGCGAAAGAAGATGTTATCCTTGCGAAAAATCCGGAACTGAATTCCCTGGGAGGATATACTGCGGTCCTTCATTGCGATACTTCCGACTATCCCGCAAAGCACTTGACTCTCGGAGATTTTGATTTGGAGATTCTCTATACGCCGGGGCATACGGAGGGAAGTGTCTGTATCCGGATTGAAAATCATCTTTTTACCGGCGATACCTTATTCCATAATTCAGTCGGCAGGACGGACTTATACGGCGGAAGCGACCATAAACTGTTTCAATCTCTGCGGTTACTGTGTTCCCTGGATCCCAAATTGATCATTCATCCCGGTCATGATGAGGAATCCACCTTGGAAGAAGAATTCATGACAAACCCGTATCTGTAAAACGATACGGTTTTTTTTGGAAAACCGCACTTCGCCGCGTATTTAATATCGGTGATGGATGTGGAAAAACGTTTTGAGGAACTGATCGGGATTATGATACGGAACGCCGTTTCGGATCTTCATATCACATGCGGAGATACCTGTGTGCTGGAAGGAAGAAACGGGAAAAGCTTTGTGAAAATTGATGGAAAACCGGAAGACCGGAATCTTTTGCCGTTCCTTCAATACATCTCGAATATGGATATTTCTGCGTACACAAAGCCGCAGTCCGGAGCCTTTAACTATAAG
Organism: uncultured Erysipelotrichaceae bacterium; assembly: GCA_902773425.1. Classification (GTDB taxonomy): domain Bacteria; phylum Bacillota_I; class Bacilli_A; order Erysipelotrichales; family Erysipelotrichaceae; genus RUG11872. The sequence goes on from CACYEP010000091.1 coordinate 1,003, forward strand.
TACCGGGGGAAGACGTATTCTTTCCGTTTCGCATATTTGGTGTCGGGAAACGTGAAATCCGGTGTTCTTCGTCTTTTGAATTATGACAAGGCGTTGCCGTTAGAACAATTGGTCCGTAACGCTGAACACCGGAAGATTTTTCAGAATTGGTTAACAAAAGATCACGGATTGATTTTAATTACCGGACCGACCGGCGCCGGTAAAACAACCACTGCGTATTCTTTGGCAGGAAATATGCGCGGCAGAAAAGTATATTCCCTGGAAGATCCGGTGGAAGTGCATTTCAGGGAAATCGTGCAGATCCAGGTAAACGGAGATTCCGGGCTTACCTATGCGGACGGAATCCGGCAGTTATTACGGCATGATCCGGATGTGATTATGATCGGGGAAATACGGGATGAAGAGACGGCGCATATGGCACTGCGATGCGCTTTGACGGGGCATCTTGTCATCAGCACAATTCACTCATCTGCATGTAAAAACGCAATAATACGCCTCAGAGACCTCGGAATATCCGAATATGATTTACAGGACGTCTTAGAAGGAATCGCTAACCAGAGGCTTTATAACAGCAATCCGGAAGGCAAGCGGATCAGTCTCTATGAGGTCTACAGTAAAACCGACCTTGAGATGTATTTCAAAGATCCGCTGTATCCGCATGAAACACTGGAAGACGAGCGAAAAAACGCATTACGCAAAGGATGGATCCAAGATGCGGAAAGTGTATGAACCCGATGAAGAATTATGGGAAGAAATCTGTCTTCTTTTAGAGCGCGGCCGGTCGTTTCATGATATCTTCCGCATCTTAAAAACAAAGAAAAATGAGAGAGTTCTGGATTATCTGGAATATTCGTTCGTGCGCGGTGAATCATTGGAAAACATCGTATCAAAGATGAAAGGAAAGATTCCTGAATATCTGCGATTCTTTTTGAAGTTTATGACGGCGAAGGAGTCTTTGCGGTTATCCCTTTCTTTCAGCAAGTTTGAGAAAAAGATGCGGGAAAAAATCATCAAAATCTTTATGTACCCTGCTTTTCTGGTGCTGATGAGTTTAACGGTGCTTTTTGTTTTTTCGTTCTTTATTTTGCCGGAATTCGAATCTTTCGCGGGTCCCGGGTCAAGAGATGCGTTTACTGCCGTATTCTTCCTGGTTATAAGAATACTTGCCTTAAGTCTTTCGGCAGGGGGAGTGAGTGCGGTGTGTATGATGATTCTGCGCAAACGGAATTATCCGCTTTTCCGCGCCGTTCTTTCAAAAACACCGGTGCGGCGGCTGATCCGTACCGCAGATACGTATTTGTTTTCGAAGATGGCTGCCGAATTATTCAAGAAGGGAATACCGGGGGCGAAGATCTTTGGGCTGCTGGGAGATATTAAGGGTCATCCGGAGACTGTTTACCTTGCGAAAAGAGCGCATGAACAGCTTATGCGGGGGATTCCGTTTTCCGATGTCCTGAAGGATCCGGCCTTCGATGATTTATTCTCCAGGATGACTTTGATCGGATATGAATCGGGAACGTTTGTCCAATCCTTGGAACACTATCTGGTCATTACGGAAGTCAAAATAGCGAAGATGACCCAAAGGCTCAGCGTTATTGTGCAGATTGCGGCGTATGTCTTTCTGGGAATCACGGTTTTGATTGTTTACAGGGCAATGATGATGCCGCTGGATATGATTAATGATATTTCGTGAATTCGAGGAAAACGGCAAATCTCTGCGTATTTATTACTGAGAGGGGTGATAGATATGGTGAGAAGACGAACAGACGGTTTTACGGTGATGGAGATGATGGTCGTGATGCTGATCATCGGAGTGGTGCTGATCCTGACGTTTCCGAATATCCAGCAGAAGCGGGAAATCATCAATGCGAAAGGATGCGAGTCATTGGTAGAAGTAGTGAATTCTCAAATCTTAATGTATGAGATTGACCATGATACCAAGGATGTCTCCATGGATGATCTGGTGCACGGAGGTTATTTAAAGGAGAGCCAAAGATCCTGTCCGGGAGGAAAAACGATTTATATCGAGAACGGGGAAGCGCATGCGGATTAAAGGGTTCACGGTGACGGAAATGATTGCGGTCATGATGATCGTGTCAGTGCTGATGCTATTGAATATATACCGTATTCCTGCGTATACGGATACAAGACAGCTTCCGAAGCTTGTGGGAAGTGAGTTAATGAAGATACAGAGTGAATCGATCCGGTTCGGTAAACCCATGGATCTTGAATTCGGAGAAGACGGTGTAAACGGAATAAGACTGCCTGCGAGAATTGACGGAAAGAACATACATGTCAGTGAATTCGGCATGATCGATCATCCGCAAACCGTAAAGATCACGGGAAGAAAGAATCAGATTTCTTTCCCGGTGTGGCTCGGAACAGGAAGGGCCGGTATTTATGAGAATTAAGGGTTCACTGGCTGCGGATGCGCTTTTGGGATTATTGGCATGCCTGTATCTCGGAATGTATTGTGTGAGTGCCGTCAAACTGTACAATGCCGCGGAGAACTATGAGATCAAGGACCGGTATTCGAATGAAGAACTGCCGTGCGAAATTTGGTGTAATAACCAGAGCCTTTACGGTTACTGAATTACTGATTGCACTGCTTGCCTCCTATGCCGTTTTAATTTGCACGGGAGGATATCTGAAGACATTTCAAAAGTTTACGTATGAATCCTACAGAACGGCTGAGGACCGCCTCGGAATTGCGCAGCTTCGCCTTTATCTTGCCGGAAAAGATATTCCTTTGGAACAGAACGGACGGGAACTTCGTTTTCATACGGAGGATCATGACCGTTATCTTCGGCTTGTGAACGGGAAGGTTTGCGTACAGGACGGGATGATGATTTTCCTTTACGGAATTGATTCGCTGGAATTCAGTTTTGAAAATGACAGGTTTTGGATGAGATATTCCAGAAATAAGGATATGTATGAAACGTGGATCGGGTTTGCGGCGCTGCATGAATAGTTTTGTAAGTTCGCTGGTGCTGGTGATCATGCTGTATGTCTTTTCTGCCGGTACGGTTCATATGACTCTTCTGAAAAATCTTACCGAACTGAACATGAATCTGAACCGTCTTGACAGGCAGGTGTTTATCGAATGCCTGGTGATGCAGAGGATCAAGTATGCTGCCGAATCCTTGGATTACGATGAAACACCCTTAATGTATGACGGCTGTACAGTGAGGCTGTCCTACTTTTTTGAAGATGTTCATGTTGTCTATGAGTTTCCGGATTACTCCTTGGAACGTGACTATCACTACGATTTAGAAAAGAAAATCCTTCTTTCCGGGGAATAACTTGTTTTCCTAAATCCGATGGGATGCTATAATTTTGACGTTTAAAAAAGGCAAGGAGTGTAAAAATGGTAATTGTAAACGATTTAAAACCGGGAATGAACTATGTATTTGAAGGCGAACTCTACCAGTGCCTTGAATTATCCCTGAATAAAACCGCGATGCGCAAAATGGTTGTAAAGGCAAAATCCAAGAATCTGCGTACGGGCACGATTCTTGATAATGTCTTCACCGGCGGTGACAAGGTAGAAACAGCGCATGTAGATAAGAAGGAAATGAGCTATTTGTATGATGACGGCGAGAGCTTGGTTTTCATGGATAATGAAACCTATGATCAGATCAGCATCCCGCGTTCTCATCTGGAATGGGAATTAAACTTCTTAAAACCGAACGATGTTGTCAATATCACTTCGTTTGAAGGTGAAGTATTGGGTGTCATTCTTCCGGATAAGATGAATCTTCAGGTTACGGAATGCGAAGCAGCAGTCAAGGGAAATACTGCGACTTCCGCGCAGAAGAATGCCGTGTTGGAGACCGGATGGAATGTGAAAGTTCCGTTATTCATCCAGGAAGGCGAAATGATCGAAGTCAGCACCGCTGACGGAAAATATTCCGGAAGAGCGAAATAACCGAAAATCTTTATGGCCGTTAAGCAAATTTACTTGACGGCCTTTTTTATGTGTGATATGATTCCCGAGGACTTAAGGAGGAATACTATTATGGCAGTTAAATTACGTTTAACCCGCATGGGCAAAAAGAGACAGCCGATCTATCGTATCGTTGCGGCGGATTCTCATACAACAAGAGACGGAAAGGTTATCGACTTTGTAGGCCGTTACAACCCGCGCAGCAATCCGAAGGAAATCGTGATTGATGAAGAAAAAGCTCTGAAGTGGCTGAATGACGGTGCTCAGCCGACGGATACTGTCCGCGCGTTACTGTCCGAAAAGGGCATTATGGCGAAATTCGCGGAATCGAAAAAGAACTAATCCATGATTAATTACGAGAACGTATTACTGGAATTAGTGAAACCGATGGCGGATGATCCGTCTTCCATCAGTGTGAAACAGATGGAAAGTTTATATGATGACGAGATCCTTCTGCATGTTTACGCTAAGAACGATGACATTGCGCGCTTGATCGGAAGAAAAGGCCAAATGGCAAAGGCAATCCGTGATACACTCGCGATTGCCGGACGCAATGAAGGCAAGCGCATAGTTGTAAAGTTTGAAGAATATTAGGATGCGGTTCGCATCCTTTATTGAAGGAGAGAGTGCTATGGAATACCGCAGAATCGGCAAGCTTGCCGGGACATTCGGAATCAAAGGGGAGTTTAAGGTAATATCCGATACGGATTTTCCGGAACTCCGTTATAAAAAAGGCAATGTTCTGTATCTTTTGCATGGCGGAAATTATGAACCGGTCTGTGTGAAGACCTACCGTGTAATGAAAAACCGCGTACATCTTTCCTTTGAAGAAATTCCGGACCTGACCGCAGCGGAAGCGTATAAGAGTGATGAACTGTATGCGGATAAGCAGGATGTTCCGGAATTGAAAGAAGATGAGTATTATGCGGAGGACATTCTCGGTATGGATGTGTATTCCGGGGAGAAATACCTCGGGAAAGTAACGGATGTGGACTTTCTTCCGGCGCACCCGGTTATGCGTGTAAGCACGGAGGAATCGAGTGTTCTGGTTCCGTTTGTCAAAGCATTTATTCTGGATGTCGATGAAGAAAACAGAATCATCCGGATCGATCCGGAGCGGGGAATCGCATGAAAATCACGATTTTAAGCCTGTTTCCGGAAATGTTTGAAGGGTTCTTGAACACATCGATCATTGCCCGGGCCATCAAGAAAGAACAGGTCAGCGTGGAAGTCATCAATTTCCGGGATTATACCCTGAACAAGCACCGTAAGGTTGATGATTACCCTTACGGGGGAGCGCCGGGGCTCATCTTGATGGTGCAGCCGATTGCGGATGCGATCAAGGCGCTTAAAACAGAGCGCTCACGCGTGATTTTGATTACTCCGGAAGGTAAACCGTTTGTGCAGGAAACCGCGCGCGAAATGGCGTTTTCCGAAGAATATGACCATTATATTCTGATATGCGGTCATTATGAGGGCTTTGACGGACGTATTGATCATTACATTGATGAAAAAATCTGTATCGGCGATTACATTTTGACCGGAGGGGAAATTCCGGCCATGGCGATCACCGATGCAATCGTACGGTTATTGCCGGGAGTAATCCGCAAATCTTCCAGCAACGACGAATCGTTTGAAGACGGATTGCTGGAGTGCCCGCAATATACGATGCCGGAAGTTTATGACGGATATAAGGTTCCGGAAATCCTGTTATCGGGACATCACGCAAAAATCAGACGCTGGAGACTGAAGGAGTCCCTTCGCCGCACGAAGAATCTTAGACCGGATCTTCTTCAAAACCGGCGCATGCGGGATGAAGAGATTCAGCTGATGGATGAGATCCTGATCGAAGAAAGCAAAGAGAAGGATCCATGATTAAAGGCAAAACTCTTTGAAAATACTTGTGTATTTTAAAGGAGATATGCTAATATATTAAGGCTTTTTAGTAAGCTACCCGGGTTCCGCTGGACATTGCTTCCATGAGCCGGCAGGGGATACACGAGACAAAGGAGAAAGTTATGGATTTAAGTATTGTCAAGAAAGTTACGGAATCGCAGTTAAGAAATGATCTTCCGGATATGCGTCCGGGGGCAAAGGTACGTGTGTACGTTCGCATCAAGGAAGGGGAAAAGACCCGTATCCAGATGTTCGAAGGTGTCATCGTATCAATGCGCGGAACGGGTGTTTCCAAGAATATCACTGTTCGCCGTGTTTCCAGCGGTGTCGGTGTTCAGAGAACATTCCCGGTCAACTCCCCGATCATCGAGAAGATCGAATTGGTCAGCTACGGTAAAGTTCGCCGTGCTAAGCTGAACTATCTGAAAGGCCGTTCGGGCAAAGCTTCCCGTATCGCCGAAGTTATCCGTAAAAAGTAAACCGGTTCTCCACCGGTTTTCTTTTTCAAAAAAAGAAGTACAATAGGTTTATGAATCAGGAAAAGAAAAAAGAAATCCTTGCGGAAATCTGGGACTATGTCAAGACGATCGCAATTACCTTTATCTGCGTAATGCTGATTACGCATTTTATCGTGCGTCCGGTAGAGGTCGAAGGTTCCAGCATGTATCCGACATTAACGGACGGGGAACGCGCGTTCTCCGGTTTGATTACGCGTACTTTGCACGCACCGGAACGTTTTGAGATTGTTACGGCCTATCTGGATGTGCGTGATGAACTGTTGGTAAAACGGGTCATCGGTCTTCCGGGAGAAACCGTGGAATTCCGTGATGAAGTGTTATATATCAACGGAGAACCGGTTGCGCAGGATTTTCTGGATGAAGAATATATGAAATCGGATATGGCATCGTACGGCAGGTCTTACTTTACGGCGGATTACGGTCCGGTTACTTTAGGCGAAGATGAATATTTCCTTTGCGGCGATAACAGGCCTCACAGCGGTGATTCCCGCGTTTTCGGTCCGTTCAGCGCCAAAGATATCCAGACCACCGGAATCTTGGTGTTCTGGCCGTTCGGCAGTTTCGGAATCAAGAAATAACGGTGCGTATATGAGTGAGAATAAGACGGCCATCAACTGGTTCCCCGGGCATATGGCCAAGGCGAACCGGCAGATGAAGGAACAGTTAAAATCCGTAGATCTTCTGATTGAAGTCCGTGATGCGCGGATTCCTTTTTCAAGTGCCAATCCGGACTTGGAGAAACTCGCGCCGCAAAAACCGAGAATCATTCTGCTGAACAAGTCGGATAAAGCCGATCCTGTTCTGACTGAGCGGTGGATCAATAAGCTTTCGGACGATACCGATATCGTCATTTCCGTAAATGCGCTGAATGAACAGATCAAGACTCCGGTATATAAGGCTGCGCTCCAATTGACATCCCTCAGAAGAGAGCGTCAGATGCGCAAAGGTATGAAACCTACACCCATCAAAGCTATGGTCGTCGGAATTCCGAATGCCGGAAAATCCACGGTAATCAACTCGATTGCGAAGAAGAAAATTGCGGTTACGGCCGATCATCCGGGCGTCACCAAGAAAGTGACCTGGATCAAGGCGGCAGATGACTTTTATCTGTTGGATACACCGGGTGTATTATGGCCGAAAATTGAAGATCCGGATGTCGGACTGCGTCTGGCGGTTACCGGCGCAATCCGCGATGAGATCCTTCCGTTGGATGATATGATCCGTTTTGCGCTGGAATATTTATTGGAACATAAAGAGAATGAGTTCCTTTCGCGCTACGGTATTGAAAGGCCGGAAGGCTGGGAAGACGCGGTAAAGAAAATCGGTATCGCCAAAGGAATGATTCAAAAAGGCGCGGAAGTTGATGAACTTCGCGTGAAGAAGATGCTGATCAAGGAAATCCGTTCCGATAAAATCGGACGTATTACCTGGGAGATTCCGCAATGAGTGCCGGAAACACGTATGAATTGGAGGCCTGGAAGTTCCATAAGACTCTTTTAGGCATGGATGAGGCCGGCAGAGGACCTTTAGCCGGTCCGTTGGTAGTAGCCGGGGTCATCCTTCCGGAAGGATTTGTCTGCGAAGAACTGGATGATTCCAAGAAGCTTACCGAGAAGGCGAGAAACCGTCTTTATCCGAAGATACTGAAAGAGGCGGCATGGTACGCTGTTGAAATCGTCAGCCCGGAAGAAATCGACCGTTATGATATTTATCATGCGACGCAAAGAACCATGGAAAAAATTGCGCAAAAAGCACACGCGGACTTTACTTTGACGGATGCGATGCCTTTGAATCTGAATATTCCGTATAAGAGCCTGATTAAGGGCGATCATTTGTCCGTGAGTATTTCGGCCGCGAGTATTCTGGCAAAAGTCACCCGGGATGAAATCATGTATGCCTACGACCGGTTATATCCAGAGTATGATTTTGCGGGGCATAAAGGATATCCGACAAAAAAGCATCTTGAATTGATGGAATTGCACGGATTGATTCCGATTTACCGGAATTCTTATGCTCCGGTAAGAAAATTGAGGGAATTTCAGCTTTCACTGCGTATTGAATAGTGTGAGAACACGCAGCGAAGCCTATTTATATTACACGGTCAAATACCGCGGTGATTACCGCAGGATCGAAGAAGCTTGTCAAAGAGATGAACCCTGGGAGAGGATTCATTCCGAGTTTTCGTATGTTTCGATTCTGGATGAGAAATATCCGGAAGAATTAAGAGTTCTGAAATATCCGCCGAAAATCCTCTTTTATCTCGGCAACTACGGTCTTTTGAACGAATCCAAGATCAGTATTGTAGGAAGCCGGATCATGAGTGAGTACGGAATACGCATGACTTCGGAAATTGCCCGGGAGGCCGGAAAGAAACATGTGATCGTATCCGGTATGGCGAAAGGCACCGATTACACGGCACAGATGCATGCACAGAAAACGATCGGGGTCGTCGCTAACGGATTGGATATCGAATATCCGAAGATGAATCATGACTTATATGAGAAGGTGAAGGAGTCCGGATTGCTGTTAAGCGAGTATCCGTCCAAAGTAAGACCGTCCAAGGCGGCGTTTCCGTTCCGCAACCGAATTATTGCAGCGCTGGGTGAAAAGCTGATCGTGCCTTCCTGCCGGATCCGCGGAGGTACGCTGACGACCGTAAGAGAAGCATTGGAACTTGGAAAAGACATCTATTCGGTGCCGTATTCTTTGGATGATATGACCGGGGAAGGATGTAACCGATTACTGGCGGACGGCGCAGAACCCATTCTTTCCATAGAAGATATGAAACGTTTGTAATTGACAATTTATGTTTTTCTGTTTAATTATTTATGACATGAAGGAGTGATGAAGATGAAAGGTTTGGTAATCGTCGAATCACCGGCAAAATCCAAGACCATCGGTAAGTACTTAGGGCCCGAATACAAAGTAATTGCGAGTGTCGGACACATTTGCGATTTGGCAACCAGCGGTCCCGGCGGACTTGGAATTGACGTAGACCATGATTTCGCAACCACGTATGTGATTGATAAAGATAAAAAGAAAATCGTAAAGGAACTGAAAGATGAATCCGCCAAAGCGGATAGAACGTATCTTGCAACCGACCCGGATAGGGAAGGTGAAGCAATTTCCTGGCATCTGGCAAGAGAACTCGGATTGGACCTGGATGATTTGAACCGTGTGGAGTTTAACGAGATCACGAAGAATGCTGTGACCAGTGCCTTTGAGCGTCCCCGTAAGATTGATATGGATCTTGTGCGTTCGCAGGAATCGCGCCGTGTTCTCGACCGGATTCTCGGATTTAAGCTTTCTAAACTTTTAAACAATAAAATCAAGTCGAAATCTGCCGGACGCGTACAGTCCGTGGCGTTAAAGCTGATCGTTGACCGGGAAAAAGAAATCAAAGCATTCAAACCCGAGGAGTTCTGGACGGTTTCCGCACAGTTTGAAAAAGACGGTATTGCGTTTGATGCGGAATTGTCAAAGACCGGCGGAAAAAAGCCGAAAATACGCAGCAAGGAAGAAGCGGACCGGATCATCGCGAAATGCGTTAATCCGTTTACGGTAACCGATTTGGATGAAAAAGTCCGCAGCAAGAAGCCTCATCTGGTGTTTACCACTTCTACGCTCCAGCAGGAAGCCAGCACCAAGCTTGGGTTTGCGGTCAAGCGCACCATGCGTACGGCGCAAAGCCTGTATGAAGGTGTTTCCATTAACGGAGATTTAAACGGTTTGATCACGTATATGCGTACGGATTCAACACGTCTTTCTCCGGAATTTATGGCTGCCGCAAAAGAAGCAATTACGGCGCGTTACGGGAAAAACTATTGCGGATACTATCACCAGAAAAATGATTCCAATGCGCAGGATGCTCATGAAGGAATCCGTCCGACGCATCTGGAGTTTGTCCCGGAAGAAATCAAGGACTCTTTGACATCCGATCAATACAAGCTCTACCGTTTCATTTATTACCGCACTTTGGCGGCGCTAATGGCGGATGCGAAGAATAATGTGATTACGGCATCACTGACATCCGGAGATTGTGAATTCTTATCTTCGGGTCATACCCAGGTGTTTGACGGTTATCTGAAGGTTTACGCCGAATATGAGTCAAATAAGGATGTAGTATTGCCGGATCTTGTCCAAAATGAAAAACTGGATGCGATGAAGGTTTCCGGTGAGCAGCATTTCACCGAACCTCCGGTAAGATACTCTGAAGCACGCTTAGTCAAGGAAATGGAGAAAAACGGAATCGGCCGTCCGAGCACGTACGCTGATATTATTGATAAAATTCAGAGCCGTCATTATGTGGAATTGACCAAACAGAACGAATCGTCCAAAACTAAGGTCTTTGTGCCGACCGAACAGGGTGTTTTGACCAGTGAAAAGCTGGATGAATACTTCGGTGACATGATCAATGTTCAATATACGGCTGAAATGGAAGATTCCCTGGACCGTATTGCGGAAGGAAATCTCGACAATATTTCGTTTGAACGCGATTTCTATAACAAACTGATGCCGTTATTGGATAATGCGTATAAGAATATGGAAAAGAAAGAGCCGGAGAAACTTGGGGAAGTATGTCCCGAATGCGGAAGAGAATTGGTGATCCGTGAAGGCAGATTCGGGAAGTTCATTTCCTGCAGCGGATATCCTGAGTGCAAATATCACCGGCCGCTGGAAGAGAAAAAGAAAGCGGAAACCGTCGAATTGGATGAAGTGTGTCCGGAATGCGGGTCGAAACTGTTAAAGCGTAAATCCCGCTACGGAAATTGGTTTATCGGATGCAGCAATTTCCCGAAATGCCGTTACATCCGCAATGATGAATCCGAACCGAAGAAATATTATCGAAGAGGTAAGAATAAAACGAAATGAAAGAAGTTACAGTGATCGGAGCCGGTCTTGCCGGTACAGAAGCAACCTATCAGTTAATTAAACGCGGGATTCCTGTGCGTCTTTATGAAATGCGTCCGGTGAAGATGACACCGGCTCATAAGACTGGAAATTTTGCGGAGCTGGTCTGTTCGAATTCTCTGCGTTCCGATCAGGTTACCAACGCGGTTGGATTATTAAAGGAAGAGATGCGTCAATTGGACAGCATCGTCATGAAAGCTGCGGATGCTTCAAAGCTTCCGTCCGGCAGCGCGCTTGCGGTCGACCGCAGTGAGTTTTCCAAATACTTGACCGATTTTATCAGCCGTCAGGAATTGGTTACCGTAGTCCATGAGGAAGTCACAAAGATTCCGGACGGACCGGTCATTATTGCGAGCGGACCGTTAACTTCCGACGCGCTGGGTGAAGATATCCGCACGTTTTTGAATCATGACGGTTTTTACTTTTATGATGCGGCGGCACCGATTGTAACCCGTGATTCGATTGATATGAATAAGGTCTATGAAAAATCGCGGTACGGATACGGGGATGATGATTTCCTGAATTGTCCTATGACCCGTATGGATTTCATGAAGTTTTACCGGGCACTGATTACGGCAGAAACCGCGGAGCTTCACCGGTTTGAAAAAGAAGTGTTTTTTGAGGGATGCCTGCCGGTGGAAGTCATGGCAAGACGCGGCGAGCAAACGCTTTTGTTTGGTCCGTTAAAACCGGTGGGATTGGAAATGCCTGACGGGAAGCGTCCGTACGGTGTCGTACAGTTACGAAAAGAAGACAAAGAAGGCACGATGTACAATCTGGTCGGATTCCAGACACATCTGAAATGGCCCGAACAAAAACGTGTGTTCCGTATGATTCCCGGATTGGAAAATGCCGAGTTTGTCCGTTACGGCGTCATGCACAGAAATACATATATAAATGCGCCGAAATCCTTAAAACCGACATATGAGTCCAAACAACGCGAAGGCTTGTTCTTTGCCGGACAGTTCTCCGGCGTAGAAGGGTACGTGGAGTCTGCCGGAAGCGGTTTGGTTGCCGGAATCAATATGGCAAGATATATCCTCGGAAAAGAATGTGTTGATTTCGGGGATGACACGATGTTAGGCGCGATGGCGCACTACATTACCTCCGCAAATCCGGAATCCTTCCAGCCGATGAACGCGAACTGGGGGATTTTCCGTTCCGGTGTGAATAAACAGGATCCTGCCAAGAAGGAAAAAGATGCGGCTCACGCATTGGAGCGCATTCAGGAAATCAAAAAGGAACTTTTGAATGAAAGAACTGATTGATGAATTTCTGAAATATATGGACCGTGCCAACAGCGGTTCTTCCCATACCGCGGACGCGTACCGCAGAGATTTACTGCGCTTTGTTGAATATGCGGAAGAATCCGGGATCAAGGACTTAAAAGAAGTCGATAAGTTCACGGTAAATGATTATTTCATGAAACTAAGAAGCGGAGACTTATCCAAAAAGGCGGTCGGAAGGGCGACCTTAGCGAGAAATATCAGCTCTCTGCGTTCGTTTTTCAATTATCTGATCGCGGAACACGGATATGTCTCCAATCCGTTTAAACAGCTGAAAACCCCCAAGGAGAAAAGGCGTCTTCCCGATTTTCTTACTTACGATGAAACAGACAGACTGCTGGAGTCCTTTGATACAGAAGACGTATCAGGATTAAGAGACCGGATTGCGGTGGAGCTTATGTACGCGTCGGGGTTACGTGTAAGTGAACTTGTGTCCTTACGGATCGAAGATATCGATCTGAACGAGCGGATCTTACGGGTTGTAGGAAAGGGGTCGAAAGCCCGTATGGTTCCGTTTTATGAAGAACTCGGTGAATTGATCCGTGAATATACCGGGAAAAGACCCAATCCGGATTGTCCGGTGCTGCTGGAAAACACGAAAGGCGGGCCGCTGAGTGCGAGATCGGTTCAGAATATCCTGGATAAGGCTGCCGCCAGAGCCGGTCTTACGATGAATATTCATCCGCATATGCTGCGTCATACTTTTGCGACGCATCTGTTGGATAACGGGGCGGATCTAAGAGTCGTACAGGAGCTCTTGGGTCACAAAAATTTAAGCACGACCCAGATTTATACGCATG
>CACYEP010000092.1 GCA_902773425.1 uncultured Erysipelotrichaceae bacterium
CTCTCAGGAGCTGAAGCTCCCGGCGTCTGTTGACGGCGTCGCTCGCGCCAGTCAAGCGAGCTTGTTGGAGCTTCGCTCCTGGTTGAAATCGTCAGAGGGACACATAAGGAATTGAAAAAACCGGTACCTGCAGGAACAACGGTTTTTACCGGGAAGAATCCGGAAACAGAATGGATCTGTTTTCCTGATGATGCATAGTGGATCGGCCGCATCGGAGGGATGTCAGGCATGTTCATGGTTCTGAGAAAGGAGGATTTATGCAAAAATTCTTTGGGAAAAAAATCGCGTGCGCAGTGGCTGTGTGCGTGGGAATCATCATGGCGGGAGGTGTTTTTTTCGCGGGAGCTGCTGCCGCTAAAACGCCGACTAGCGTTGCTAAAAACATCGGCGCGAATAAAGCCTATAAAACCGGAACAATCACACTGGCTGTATATCTGCACGATGAGAAAACTAATAAAGATACGAGATTATCGTCTCAGAAACTGACCTATACCTACGGAGGAAGCGGAACGCCGACCGTGCCTCTTGTGTATGATAAACAGTCCGTGTGGAAGCTTTCGCTTTCAGGGAGTCTTTCAGCGGATAAAAAAACGGGCTTTGTTCTTGCCCCTGAAAACAGCACGATAAAAACCTATAAAAATACGGATAATACAGAACAATACTGGAAATTCCTTACGGCAAAGCTCAGTCTTAAAGTTCCGATGAATATGCAGTATTATAAATTCGGAATTGATCAGGCCGGAAGATTCCGTTATGTAACTCAAAAGGCATATAAGGATGAAACGCATGTAAGCTTCAGAGCAAACGGAAATGCATCAAATGATAATAAACCGATAACAGGGATTAAGGCATCCGCATCCGACCGAACGCTGAATGTTCCGGTTACGATTAATACAGCATCGAGTGGTCTCAGAACGACCAATAAGAAGCGGTATATGAATACGGAGATCGATATTTATCTTACAAGAGGATCAAAAAAAGCGACTGTCACGCTGGATTCGAACGGTGGAAAAGTATCCGTCAGCAAAAAGACAGGGCTTTTAGGGACTAAAATGACACTTCCAACTCCGACAAGAACCGGGTATACATTTACAGGATGGACAAAGGATAAAGCCGGGAAAGAAGCAGCGGGATCAACCTATGTAAAAAGTGAGACTTATTATGCTCAGTGGAAAGCCAATGTATTTACTGTAAAGTTTAACGCGAACGGGGCATCCGGAAACGCTCCAAAAGCGATGAATGTAACATACGCTAAAAAAACTGCAGCACCAGGTGCCGGAAATCTTACTGTATCAGGACGCGTATTTGAAGGTTGGAATACGAAAACGGACGGAACCGGAACGACGTACAGAACCGGGGACGACCTTTCAAAAGCAGCTGTGAAAAACGGCGCGAGTGTCACGCTTTATGCTGATTTTTCCGTAAAAAACGCAAGTAAGCTGAAAAATGTTCCGGATGACCAGAAAATCGAATACAGCACCAAAAAGACAATAAAAGATATCAGCGTAACACCGCTTAAAACTTCGAGAACGCTTGTATTCCAGAAATACAATAAAAAGACCAAAGAATGGATGAACATTGCTCAGAAAACCGTAACACCGAAAAGCCCGAACGTGAATTTCACCTATCCGATCAATACAACAACAGCGGATTACCGGATCGCGGCGCTTGCCGGCGATAACGGCAGAGCGGTTATAAAAAAGTGGACGCTTACCGTAACGATGCCTGCGGAAACCATCAGCCTTCAGAAATACACATCCGGAGCAAACAAAGGAAAAGTGATCAGTTTCAAAGAGGATGGGAAAAGAAAATATAACAAAACCGTGGGAACCGTCAACAAGTATAAAAAGGAATGGACAGGAAAAACCCTTCCGGTGAAAATGGTATTTAAAAAGGGTTATGTGTCAACGGTGAATTTCTATATGAGCGGGAAAAAAGTCAGCAGCGTGAAGATCAGTTCAAAAACAGCGAATAAAGTGGTGACATTCACACTTCCGAAAACATGGAATGATCAGAGAATACGGAATCTCAGCGCGGAAATGGTCGTACCTACTGATAACGGAACCGTTAAATATAAAAAATTCTATTGCTGTCTCCATACTGTGGATGCCCAGGAAAGACTGGTTAAGTGGTTTAAATCCTATGAAGGGACGACAAGATACTCAGCGAAGCATAAATATATCTGTAAAATGACAAAGACAACATGCGGATATAGTCTGGGCACATCGGAAGCATGGTGCGCGGCATTTGTCTCGCTCGGTTCTTACGCGAACGGACTTCTTAAAGAAATTCCGACAGATGTCAACTGCGGCGGATTACGGAATAAGGCTATCAGAATGAATAAATGGAAATATGACACCGCCAGTAAGAACTATAAAGCTGCGAAAACAAAAATTGAACCGGGCGATGTCTTTATTCTTTGCGGATACGGAAGCAATGGCGTATGGTACAGCTGTCTTCATACCGGTTTTGTATGGAAAGTAACCGGGAAGCGCTCATTCAGAAGTATGGAAGGAAATACCTATAATACTATAAATGGTGTTTACTATAGAAGCATATGCACACAGAAAACCAGATACGGAGCTAATATGCATGGTTTTATTCAGCCGGCGTTTAAGAAAATCAAAGAAAACGGCGACATTGTGACGTCATAGGAAGGAGGCTCTGGAAATGATTAAAACAAAAATGATAAGAATAATCGGAAGCATTATCGTGTTCACAATGGTACTGACTTTTTCTTCTGTTCTTCCGGGGCACTTTGCGGGAGCGGCGTTTGCGAAATCAAAAACGTACGAGCCGTCCAAAGAGGAACTGCGCGCGATTATGAACGCGAAAAAAGACCCGTCGGTTGCCGAATCTGAAAAGCAGCAGAAAGCGGAGAATCCGGAAAAAGCCGTGATTCAGGTTCAGAAAGGAATCAACGGGGAGCTTGTGATTTCCTGGACGAGTGATGCAGAAATCTTTCATGTGACGCTGACTTCCCCGTCCGGTAATCCGGTATTTACGGAATCAACCGGGAAGAAATCCATCACTGTGAAGGATCTGAATCCGGGAGAAACCTATACATTCAGCATTGTTTCTGAAACTAACGGGGTTCAGTCGGATGAAATAAAGAAAAGCATTAAAACCTCCTCCGACACAGATCGGGTCATCGTAAAAA
>CACYEP010000093.1 GCA_902773425.1 uncultured Erysipelotrichaceae bacterium
AGAAACAGGACACTTGTTATAACACTGACAGCGGCAAGAACAATTTGCAGATATATCAGGAAGGACTGATCTGCAATGCTTAGTCTTGTTATCGGGCTGCGATGCCATTCCCGTACCTCTCCGGTCGGCATCATTGCCCGGTCCGTATAAATATTCAAATTCAGAACAACAAGATACGCAATATTTGCGATGATGGAAAGTATCGTCATCAGCATCTGTCATCCGCTCCTTCCGTGCTAAGCACTACTTCTTTTTGTATCCTTATAAATCCCAGTTTGTCTTTATTCCTGTTCGTACGGCATTATCTTGCCCGCATGCTTCTGTTTTCAACAGCACTGTGAAGTTCAAATCCGCGTTTAATATATGTCCGGTAAGATTCTCCCTCTTTACGGTTCATACAGTTCCGTGCGGAAGACGCTTCATATTGCTTTACGGTCCGGCGGGATCGGTTCTATCTTTTCTTCGGTACTTTGATGTTTGAGGACACAATAGCTTCACTCGGGCATACCAATACGCACAAGTGGCATCCGACGCACTTGGACGCATCCAGCACCGGCTTTTTGTCTTTCATCGTGATGGCCTGATGTCCTCCGTCCATGCACGAAATATAACATCTTCCGCATCCCACGCACTTTTCGCGCAGGAATTTCGGATAAATCAGATACGAGCGGTCCAGTTCATCCGTGGAAACAATCCCGCGGATCGTGGAACGCTTGATTTCATTGACGGAAGAATACCCGTTTTCCGCAAGATACAGAGCCAATCCGTCCCTCAGATCATCAATAATGCGGTATCCGTACTCCATGACCGCGGTTGTGATCTGGATGGAATCGGCGCCCAGCACGATAAATTCCAGGGCATCCTTCCAGGTTTCAATGCCGCCCATCGCGCTGATATGTTTGCCGTGAAGTTTCGGGTCTTTGGATAGTTCGGCAATAAAACGCAGGGCGACCGGTTTTACGGCCTTCCCGGAATAACCGCCGATAGAGGCGTTAATGATCCCGTCTTTAGGATTGATGTCCACTTCGATCAGGCTCTTGATCGTGTTGATTGCCGCGACACCGTCGGCTCCCGCGCGGATCGCCGCATCCGCGCTTTCCTCGATATGGGTCACATTCGGAGTCAGCTTGGCGATAAACGGAAGCTTCGTATGGGAGGTAACGATTTGGGTATAGTGCTCAACAAGCTCCGGAATCTGTCCGACGTCACTTCCGGTATTCTCCGCGGTCATGTTCGGACAGGAGAAATTCAGTTCCAGCGCATCTGCCCCGGAATCATTCATCACGTCCGCCAGATATGCCCACTCTTCGTCATTTCTTCCCATGATGGAAACCAAAAGGAATTTATCCGGATAATTCTTTTTCAGTTTTTTGAAGATATCGATGTTTTCGACTAATGTATGGTCGGACAGTTGTTCGATATTTTTGAAGCCTACGATGCGGTGATTGTCCCCGTGAATCGCAGAAAAGCGCGGAGATGCCTCATCGATATCCATTAAGCACACGGTCTTAAAGCACGCTCCTGCCCATCCGGCCTCAAAAGCTCTGGCACACATATCATAAGTCGACGCGACAACGCTGGAAGATAACAGGAATGGATTTTCCAAAGGGATTCCTAAGAAATCTGTCTTCAGCACATCATAATTGATTGATTCTTCCGGTCGTTCCTGACGGTGAAGCTCTGAAATGATTTTCTGAACCGGCAATTCCGCAGGACAGGATTTCCCGCATCTTCCGTCGCATGTAAGGCACGGAAGATCTTCCGGCAATTTATACCGGGCAACATGCCCCGCGTCAAAGTAAAGGCTGCGTAAAATCCGGTCCGGTTCCATTACTCCGCACGCCTTGGTGCATTCAGCGTCATAGCACAGATAACAACGGTTAATCTCTTTCATAGTGTTCCTCCTTCATCCGTGATATTAAGAATTCTCCGGTTAAGATTTATCAAGAGTTTCGCCAGCAATATATTTCCTCCCAGGATGATAAAGGCCCAAAGGAAGGAAGCCCATACCGGCTGCTGATATACCCGCAAAAACGGATACGGACCGTCCATGATCCGCAAGATATTTAACGGAACCGTTACAGCCGCATACAGAAACGTAAATGACATTCCCCATACCGCATCGCTTTCCCGGAAACGGTACGGTTCCAGAAACAGAAACGTGATCAAGCCGAGCAAAGGACATAACGTATGGTGATACAGCATCGAGCCCGATGTCAGCAAAGTCCATAATCCCATATTCGTGGTCCATGACAATACCGTAATCACAATGACAAACGTGATCATTACGCCGATTGTCCCTGTCAGTTTCAGGATCCGTAACCACCGCGGAGCTTCCCTGTCCGGATGCATCAAATTCCATGCGATATAGCCCAAAGAAGCCCCCAGAAGCAGCAGATTCGAATCCTGCGTATAAAATCTCATGACGCCGATTCCAAGCGCCTTAAAAGCCCGGACGAAGCCGATGATTTCAAGAAGTACGATCACCAGGTTGACTGCGAGAGATGCTTTCTTACGGTTCATGAATTTTCCTTTGCGAAATGATGGCATATACGTATCGTATTAATTATTATATCATAGACAAAAATCATAGACAAAAGCCGTGTCAGCTGAACTTCAGCCGGCACAGCGATTATCAGCGGAAATACAATGCCTATTCCCGCGATATGATTACCGTAACGTAGGAATCGTCTTCCTTTGTAACACTGAAAATCCATCCGTCCGACGAATACGCGATCCCGTCCGGTTCCTGAATCTTTTTCTGGATAAAATGTGCCGTATCCGACCCATAGTCATACACGGAGCTTTCCGGGAACAGGAAGAAATCATCGATTTTCGCGTAGGCGCTTTGCGGCCATGAAATCACAAACGACTGCAGCTTTCCGGACGAAATTCCGTACTTCCGGATCAATGCTGAATGCGTAAAAAGAATTTCCCAGGAATAGTATATCCGCATGTTCCGTGATCGGTTCCGTAACCGGAAGAGCCTTTACTCCGAGTTCCTTTGCCAAAGCTTCCGCAAGGCGTTTTGTGTTTCCTGTCTTGGTATAATATCTGACTGCGATTTTCATGGGTGCCGATCTCCTTTTCTGCCGTTTTCAAAAGTATTTTTACATGTTTTGGCGTGATTGCCCCGTATTTTACCCGTTCGGCAGTTTATCCTTCGCCGATTTCTGTATAATGACTTTAGAAGTGTATACCCGTCTTGTGTTTTTCTTTATCATGTTTCCGCTGTTTTGATTCGGAAGGAGTCCGCCTTTATGAAGACCGTTATGTATTCCGTCTTATTTATTGCTGCATTTTATCTTGTCGGAATGGCCTGTAACATCCTGGGCCTTACCGATGAGCAATCCGGCATCCCGATTCTGATCGGTGTATTTGTCGTGCTCGGCATATTTATCGCAAGAGGTGCGAACAAGGAGAAATAATATGGAAGGATTCAGAAATTTTACCCGCGCCATGGACAAGGCGTCCGACGTCTGTTCGAAATGGAAAAACGCGGAAGACGGCACAGTCTACAGCTATGCGGAATTAATGTTATTGGCTGCGCATTTAGACAAGAATTATCCCCTGGAAGAACGCCAATGGTACACCGTATTCCCGGATGGGGAAATATGTCTCTTACACGAAGATTTTGAGGAGATCATGCCCTTATGGCTTCCGATCAAGAGTAATCCCATCTTAAAAAAATACACCGGGGATGAATTCTACCCGGGATACGATCCGGATGAAAAGCCGGCAGGAACCTTCAAATATTGTACGTTTTGCGGGGAGAAGCTTCCCGCGGATGCCGTGTATTGTTCGAAATGCGGAAAGATGGTGAAGTAACATGAAAAAACTGTTATCGGTATTCTTCTATCTGATTTGGTTCGCCGTCCCCGCTCTCATCGTGCAATACTACCACCGCTATGTCGACCCGATGACTCCGGAAGAGATCCGCCTTGCGACGGCTGCCGGGACCATCGCGATGATCATTCTGGCTGTCTTCTCGGGCTTTGGGAAAAAGAAGACGGCACCCGCAAAGACTCCGGCTATCAAGAATGTGAAGAAAGTTCCGCTTCCGGCCGTACCGAAAACCCGGATCATCACCGACCCGGCTACCGGAGCCCAGCGCGAATATACCTGGAATGACAAGGAAGGTGTATGGGAAACCGACGGCGGAAGAACCGTATTGGATGAATCCAAGCTGGATGAATGGCAAAGGCAGCGTATCAAAGACCGCAAGTGGGCGGACGATCAGATGAAGAAGCTTCAAAACCGGGAGACTGCGTTCGACAAAGAGATGGACGAATGGAACAGGCAGCAGAAAAAGAAGCTCAAAGACATGGAAGACCAGATGGAGCGAAGCCGCAAGTTCGGAGAAAAGCACGGAAAATACGACCTGAGCGATGAAGAAATCAAGAAGTATTGGTCCGATGAGAGAACTAAGGCAGAAATCGATTCCGCGGAATGGAATGAATACGCCAATGAGTACGATAAGATCGTGGACCGTCTTGAATGGACACAATGGGGTGCGGATTTCGCGATGGATATTGTCGACGTGTTGACTCTGGGAAACGGAAAACCGATCAAGTACATCTACATTGCCAACCGGAATCTGGCCGGAGATTTCATGGATGCGCTTCTCAATAAGAAATCCATAGGAAAAACATTGCTGAAGACCGTCGCGAAAACAACGATTGAAATCGGCCAGGACCAGGTGAAATCCATCGGATACAAGTATGTGACCAACGGAGTCGGAGACGGAATCAAGGAATCCATCGCGTATGCCGAAGAAGGAAAAAGCGCCGGTAAGGGATTCGTTTCCGGATTCATCAAAGGAACGACACGCACCGGCATTGAACACGGATTGTCCAACACAAAATTCAAGTGGAATGCCAAACAGACCAAGATTGCCCAAGAAGCCACGGAGAAGTCTTCCAAGCTTCTGGGTCAGCAGCAGGCAGGCCAAATCTCCGAAAAACTCAGCAATGCCCTTCGCGATAATGTGCGTAAGACAGCGGCGCAAAAGATTGCTGCGGAGACTTCCAAGAATAAGGATCTCTTATCGAGCGGATTGGGCCGGTTAACCGACGGAATCTGGAACAAAATCATGAATTAAAAGAAGGAGCCTCTCAATGAACTAGTCAAGTAAAAGTAGACAGTTCATAAAAAGCACCTAGAACCCCATTTCAGATTTGAACTGAAGTGGGGTTTTATAGTTGAGCGAATATGCTGGTCTATGATTGTTGTAGTA
>CACYEP010000094.1 GCA_902773425.1 uncultured Erysipelotrichaceae bacterium
ATGATACCACGTTCGGATTCAAAATATCGTCCGGATATGGTAATATTTATCTCACGGAGAAGATATGAAGAAACTGTATACGGAAGGAATTCCCGGAATGGATTATCAAAAGCTCAAGGAAGCCGGCGCAAACGGTGTTTTAATGCCGGTTTCAGAGTTTTCTTTCGGTCCTCAAATTCTTTATACTCCGGAACAGGCAGCGCTTGACTTGAAACGCGCGAAAGATTCCAGACTGGAAGTTTATTTCAAAGTGAACCGTTTTTTCCATGAAGGGGATACCGCTGAAATCGGTGCTTTCCTTCAGGATTATGTCGGATGCGCAGACGGTTTCTATTACACGGATCCTTGTGTATATGAGTTATTAAAAGATCTCGGCGCCTTGGATAAGGCCGTCATGGAAGATGATACGATGCTGGCGAGCACCTATGAAATATTTTCTGTACTGGAAGAAGGTGTCCGCCGGGTTGTTGTATCCCCGGAATGTACAGGAGAAGAAGTATTGCGGATCGGGGATTCCCTGAAGAATACCGAAGTCCTTGTATACGGGCCGCTGTGTCTTTCGAAAAGCCGTCGGAAGTTTCTTTCGGCATACAGTATGCCCGCAGAGTTAAACGTAAGTGATCCGACCGGAGAATACAGTCTCACCGTGCGCGAGACCCCGTTCGGGACTGCGGTATATGAAAAACAAATTCTGGATGCCGGGAACTGGATTACAAGGTTTTCCGGAGTTTTCGATTATTTTCAGATCCGTAACTTTACGGCCGATGAAGACGCGTTGATTGATACGGTCCGCTATATAAGAAAAAGAATAGATCTTGAAGAGAAGACGCTTTCTTCTTTGGGAGGCTTTTATTCCCATGAGTAAACGTATTGAACTGTTGGCTCCGGCAGGAGATCTGGAACGGGTCAAAGTTGCGGCCCGTTACGGTGCCGATGCGGTGTATTGCGGGGGAAAGGAGCTATCGCTTCGCACCCGTGCCGGGAATCTCACGATTGAAGAAATACGGGAAGCTGTGCGTTACGCCGGGAAGTACGGTGCGAAGATTTATGTTACTGTGAATATGGTTCCGCGTGATGAAGATGTGCACGAAGTACGCCGTTACCTCAAAGATTTGGAAGATGCCGGCGTGAGCGCGATCATTGTCTCCTCCAGATATATTGCGATGCTTTGTAAGAAAGCAGCGCCGGAGATGGAAGTGCATATCTCGACCCAGCAATCCGTTACAAATTCGACAGGAGTAAAGTATTGGCAATCTTTCGGCGCGGACCGGGTCGTTTTGGCAAGGGAGTGCACCGAAGAAGAGATCTCTTTGATTGCATCGCATACCGGGACGGATTTGGAAGTGTTCATTCACGGAGGAATGTGTTCCGGTTATTCGGGACGCTGCGTCCTCAGCAACTATATGAGCGACCGTGACGCAAACCGCGGAGGATGTGCGCAGAGCTGCCGCTGGAAGTATCACGATGATCAGGGACATGTGATTTCGTTCGGTTCCAAAGATCTGGACGCATCAGGACATATTCCGTTTTTCATTGATCAAGGGATTGCGTCGCTGAAAATTGAGGGACGCATGAAGACCGCGTTTTACTTAGCTTCGGTTGTGCGGTCCTACCGTTATCTGATTGATACATATTACAAGACCGGAACTCTTTCCGATGAAGATTACCGGAAAGCCAAGTATATTATGGGAAATGTTCAAAACCGGGAGACCTATGACGGATTCTTACGCGGTATTCCGGGAAAAGAAGGGCTGATTGAACCGGGCGCGAGAGATACCGTGGCGCAGGATTACATCGCGGATATTGTTTCCTATGACGGGGAATCGAAAACTGCGCTGATCCGGATGCGCAATCATCTGGAAGAAGGCGAATTTGCGGAGGTCCTCGGGCGGGACAATCGCATCACCCCGTTTGAAATCCGCGGCATGCAGGATGAAGAAGGCACGCGGAAAACGGTTTCCAACCGGCCTATGGAGTTATTGCGGATTGCGATGCCGTATGAATGTGAATCCGGCGATTATCTGCGGAGGGTGAAATTATGATCGTTATGGAAGGCGCAATCGCGGTGAAGGCAGTCTTGGAAGAAGACCGCAGAAAGGTTCACCGTTTGATCATGGATAAAAACAAGAAAGACCGGAACTTTGCGTATATCCGTCGTCTTGCGGAGAAAAAACATGTACCGGTTCAATTGATGAAGCGGGAAGAAATGGATAAAACCGCGCGCGGAAAGACTTACGGAGGCATTCTGTTGGAGTGCGAAGAGCGCCGTTATGATGCGGCGGAAGACATTCTGAATTCGGACAAACCGCTGTTTTTGGCATACACGGAAGGAATTGAGGATCCGTTCAATATGGGCTATATCATGCGTACGTTTTATGCGGCGGGATGCGATGCCCTCATTACTCCGGAAAGGGAATGGGGAGATAATGAGGCTGCCATAGAGAAGAGCTCGGCGGGTGCCTATGAAAAACTTCCGGTGATTATGCTGGAGGACCGGGTGATCGAATTGCTGAAAAAGCGAAATGTTTCCGTATTTGTTGCCGGAAGAAAAGACGCCGTATCCCTGTATGAGGCAGATTTTACCGGGGATGTCTGTATTGCTGTCGGAGGACCGAAGCGCGGTCTTTCGAAGGAAATTGAAAATATTTCAACTCAAACTTTGTTTATACCGTATGAACGTGATTTCAAGAATGCCTTGAACGCGTCCAGTGCGGCCAGTGTGTTTGCGTACGAGGTATATCGACAAAGAAATGCGAAAGTGATTTAATTATTTTATGAGAGATGAGTTTTATTTGAGGAAAAACACCGCAATCATCAATTTTTCGGTTGCGTATTATAAAACCGAAGAAGAGATTTTATCGTCGGCGGGGTTCCGTGAGTTTTTAGAAAGATTTTTCCGCCATCTGGCGGATACGGATGTTGAATTGTATTCTCAAACCGTCCGCAATGAAGAATTGGGCGCTTACCTGAATTCGTTGATCCGGTCGCTGAAACTGTTATTGGTGCTGGATTCGGAAGAAATTCCGGGCATCGGACGTTCCAACCGCGCCAGACTTCTTACGTTGGTTGAAAAAGCCTACGATTATTGGCGCAAATTGGAACGTTACACGATTCTTTTATCAAAATCCGATTTCAGTCTGCAGCACCGTATCTTCATGGAATATGACGGAAATTTCAATGACCTGGTATTGTCTTTATACCGTCATCTGGAAGAAAAGCTTCAGGGCAAATCGAATTTGGTATACCGGCAGATGAACGCAGGTTCCAACGGAGCCGTTGTGCTCGGAAATTACTATTCGTTATTACCGGGAGAATATGACCGTCTGCGTTCCATTCCGTTTATTCAGACCTTGATGCTGCATACTCCGGTCATGTTATATCCTTCCTCCAACAAGCGTGAGGGGATGTTCACGGAGACCGAAAAGAATCCGGTCCGTGACTTCTCTATGAAGCCGCACACTTGGATGTGTTATCCGGCCAAGGTCGGAAACCTTTTGATCTTTGTGTATTTCCATCAGGATTATCTTTCGCAGGGATTATCTCTGGCGAACCTATTTGAAATGGCGGACCGCGAGGAATGCGAAAACCGCAAGCCGGACGGCATCGTGCTTTACGGGATGGAAAAAGATGAGTACGAAACCGTCTTCCATTTCGATAAGAAGAATAAAATCTGGGTAGGTGCGCTGACTTATGATCCGAAGATCGAATACTTCGGTTATATGAAGAAGATCATCTTAACATGTCATAACCTGGCAAAAATGTATAAGGGATGGCTGCCGATTCACGGGTCGATGTTTGAGATTACATTTAAAAACGGTGTGCGCAAGGGCGTAGCGATGATCGGAGATTCCGGTGCGGGCAAATCCGAAACACTGGAGGCCGTTAAGGCGCTTGTCAGCGATGAAATCATGCGCATTGATGTCGTGTTCGATGATATGGGAACCTTCCATCTTTCCGGCAATAAAGTTGTGGGACAGGGAACGGAAACAGGTGCATTTATCCGCTTGGATGATCTGGACCGGGGAACTGCGTACAGAGATATGGAGCGCAGTATTTTCATGAATCCGACTTCTGCCGTGAATGCGCGCGTGATTCTTCCGTGCACCAATTACTCGACGATAACGCATAATCAGACTATCGATTATGTCTTATATGCGAACAACTATACCGATAAGACCGGGATGCACAGGTTCAAAAATGTTTCGGAAGCGAAGTCCGTATTTATCAAAGGGACCAGAAAAGCGAAGGGTACGACCGGAGAAACCGGGCTTACGTCGACATACTTTGCGAATCCCTTCGGCCCGATGCAGAAACAGGAATTGTGTGATCCGATTTTTGATAAAATATTCAGCGCGTTATTTGAACAAGATGTGTATGTCGGAGAGATCTACACCAGACTCGGACTTCCGGACGGTAAGGAAGGGCTTCATGAAGCTGCCGAACAGCTGGTTATGGGATTAAAGGAGTGATGACGTATGAAACGGCGATTTGATTTTGATCGGAATGATATGTACCGCGCGATTACCATTGCGGTTACTGTGGGGATGCTGCTGCTGGTGCTGAACTTTTTCCCGGGAATTCGCACTTTCATCTCAAAATTCTTTAATCTGATGACTCCGTTTATCGTCGGGTTCTTCATGGCGCTGATGGTGCGCCCGATTGAGGTGTTTCTTGAACGGTTCTTCCGCGAGCACGCCAAGATGTCGGATAAGCTTTCGAAGGTTATCAGCGTGGTGCTCAGCGTATTGCTGATCATTGTAATCATCGTGTTATTCTTTGTCGCGGTGATTCCGCAGATTACCAACAGCGTAATCACCATCGGGAACTCCGTGAATACTTACTCCAAGGAAATCCGCGAATGGTTTGATAAAATCTCTTCGTTTATCAGCCGTGATACCGACAACCGTATCATTGAGGCTATTGAAAACGCGATTCAGCAATTCCTGGAATCTTTGCCGGGTCAGATCATGACGTATGTTGATAAGTTCATCGGTTCAGTTTCTTCGTTTGTCAACAGTATGTGGCAATTCGTCTTAGGACTGATCATCTCGGTATATTTCCTTTCAGGCTATGATAAAATTGCGGGATGGACAAAGCGTACAATCCGCGCCTTCTTACCGGAAGATACCGCAAACAGCCTAATCGGCGTGATTCATACCAGTCTTTCCATCTTTACGAAATTCGTTGCCGGAAAGTCTCTGGATTCCATTATCATCGGGCTGATCTGTTTGATCGGATGCTTGATTCTCGGTTTCGAATTCCCGTATTTAATTGCGTTTATTATCGGACTTACGAATATGATTCCGTTCTTCGGACCAATCATCGGTGCGGTGCCGTCCATCTTCATTTTACTGTTCAATAATCCTTGGCATGCGTTATGGTTCGGCATCTTTATTATCGTCTTGCAGCAGTTTGACGGGAACTTCTTAGGACCGAAGATTATCGGCGAACAGCTTGGCTTACCGAGCATCATGATTATCTTCTCGGTCATTGTCGGAGGAGGACTGTTGGGAGTGTTCGGCATGTTCTTGGGAGTTCCGTTCTTCGCACTCATTTATACTCTTATAAAAGATTTTGTGCATAAAAAAGAATTGGAGAAAAAAGCTGCTCAAAACGTATCATAATTGCAAAGATTCCCGGTTTGGGAATCTTTTTTTTCACATTCTATAAAGAAATGTTAGCGATTTCATATAAACAAATGTTATAATTTTATTACCAAATATGCGATTTTGTGCAGAAGGCAGGTGACATATGATTAAGGTCGGTGATGTGGTAATGCATCGTTATAACGGTCTTTGTAAGATAAGCGGTCAGAAGAAACTGTCCTTCAAAGGTCCGTTAACGAACTATTATGTTTTGGTTCCGGTTTATGACGGCGCCAGCACGATTTATGTGCCCAAAGACAAGGCAAAAGAGCTCTTGCGGAAGCCGCTGTCCAAAGAAGAAATTATAAAATTGATTTCAGATATGCCCAATCTGAAATCCGTTTGGATTGATGATATGAAGCGCCGCAAGGACGCTTACACGCAGATTGTTCTTAAAGGGGATCCCTATGAACTGGTTGCGATGATTCATTCCATCCGTGAAAAAGCTATTGAGAAGAATGCCATAGGCAAACGGATCTCCGAAGCGGATCAGCGGTCCTTACAGATTGCGGAAAAAGTGGTCCACGGGGAGATTGCTTATGCGCTGGATATGAGTCCGGCAGAAGTCCCGGGTTTGATCCGTAAACAGTATGAATAATCCGGAAGCTTCCGGATTTCTTTTTTTATGGGATTTGATTTCGCTCCGGATTCGGTTATAATGAACGCACGGGGCCATAGTACAGAGGCTAGTATACGACACTGGCAGTGTTGTGACACGGGTTCGATTCCCGTTGGCTCCACCATCGCTATTTCAAGGACATGCGTGTCCTTTTTTTGTATAATAAACTTAAGAAGACATATTGCATCATCAATCGAAAGGAGTCAAATTATGACTTCGGATCTTTTTGGGCAGGCAACGGTAAGATTCTTCAGCGGACTTTTCCTTGCGGGATTGCTTCTGTTTCTTGCCGTGCCGCTGATTCTGGGTTCCCGGATTGTTTTTGTAATCATGCTTCTTTATATTCCGGTCATCGCAAAGCGGATCCGGAATGAAAAAGAGGTTTTGGAAGAAGATCTTGCCGGATACAAAGAGTATAAAACGAGAGTCCGTTATAAAATGATTCCGTTTCTCTGGTAAGCGGTCCGGGTTCTGATTGTTCTTACGAAAGGAGAAAGGGAATGTTCCGGAATGCAAAAAACGGGTGTATTGATCTAGGGAATACCCAAATGAGTTATGTTTCTTTCGGAGCCGGAGAGAAGTCACTGATTCTTCTTCCGGGGCTTTCCGACGGATTAACTACGGTAAAAGGAAAAGCGCTTCTTCTGGCCAAACCTTACAAAATGTTTTTTGAAAAATATACGGTATATATGTTCAGCCGCAGGGATTCTATGCCAAAAGGTTACACGATCCGCGATATGGCAGAAGATCAGGCAAAGGCCATGGACCTGCTGGGAATCAGGGAAGCATCTTTGATGGGGGTATCTCAAGGAGGCATGATTGCAATGGAATTGGCAATCAATCATCCGGAACGCATAAACAGTCTGGTGCTGGCGGTTACGGCACCTTGCGCAAACAATAAACTAAAAGAGTGCCTTCAAAAATGGATTTCTTTGGCAAAGGAAGGAAATCATAAGGCCTTGATGATCGATACGGCGGAAAAGAGTTATTCCGCGGAATATTTAAAGAAATACCGCAAAATGTATCCTGTGATGGGATTCATCGGAAAACCGGCAAGTTATGAACGCTTTTTGATCAACGCAAATGCGATCATGAACTTCGATGCCGAGGACCGCCTTCACAGAATCCAATGTCCGGTATTGATCATCGGAGGCAGCGAAGATCAAATTGTCGGTGTCCGGGCATCTTACGAGATGCACGGGAAGATCCCCGGAAGCGAAATCTGCATATACCGGGGATTAGGTCATGCGGCATATGAGGAAGCGAAGGATTTTAATACCAGGGTTTACCGGTTTCTTGAATCCGCAGGCAATTCATGAAACCGCCGAATAACTGTTATAATGAAAAAAACGTCAATATCGGAAAGAGGACAATCTATGAGAACATTATTCAAAAACGGCATGATTTATGACGGAAGCGGCGCCAAACCGTTCAAGGGAGATGTGCTGATTGAGGATGACCGCATTTTGGAAGTATCCTCATCCATTGATGCGGCCGCAGATCAAACGGTGGACTGCGCGGGATTGGCAGTATGTCCGGGATGGATCGATGCGCATTCACACAATGATTTCTTCTATGACCGGAAGGATGCGGAGAAGTTCTATAAACCGTTTATTGAACAGGGAATTACGACCCAGATCACCGGAAACTGCAGTTTCTCTCCGTTCGGAATGGATCCGGATACGCCTTATAAAGATAAAATCGGCGGAGGACTTTTCCGGGCGGAAAATCCCGGAAGTTTCAAAGAATTTAAGGAACGCGCAAAGGGAAATCTTTATGTCAACATGGCACCTTTGATCGGTAACGGTTCGGTGCGCGCCGGTATGGCAGGCTATGATACGGCGGCATTTACGCCGGAACAAATCGACAAAGAAATGTCTTATGTGCGGGAGGCTATGGAAGGCGGCGCATTAGGCGGCTCGTTTGGGTTCATGTATGAACCGAACCGGTACAGTAAAAAAGACGAATTGGTCGCATTTGCGAAAGAAATCGCGAAATATGACGGAATCGTGACGATTCACCCGAGGGCATGTTCGATTGTCAGCGCCGACTATCCGCTTCTTACAAAGAAATCCCATCTGGAGATGGGTTTGGACGAAGCAATCGATTTAATGAAGGAATCGGGATGCCGGATGGAATACTCTCATCTGATCTTCACCGGACAGAGAAGCTGGAAATTATTGGATAAGATGCTGAATGTATTCCATAAGACGCGAAGCGAGGGCTACGATATCGCGTTTGATAACTACGTATTCCAT
>CACYEP010000095.1 GCA_902773425.1 uncultured Erysipelotrichaceae bacterium
ATTCAACAACGGTTATGCCTACAACATGATGTTCGTAGGACCGGGCTGGATGAACAAGATGGGAAGATGGGAAGCTCCGTATGAATTATTGCTGAAGTCGTATGAAGATGGCTGCGCGTACTACGGAAAACTCAAAAAGGAAGGAAAACTTCTTGATTTGACGATGTCGGAGTTCGCGGATTATTACCGCGCGAAGAAACATTACGAAGAACCGGAATGCGCGTTGTGGCGTGATATTCTCTACGGTTCGGACAAACAGATTTTCTGGTATTGCGACCCGTATCTGCGCGCTTGCGTGAATATGGACCAGGGAGGCGCCATTGTCGATTTGCGTCCGTATGTTTCCAAACTGGATTATCCGATGGGAATCGGCACCGACCATGTCCAGGATGTATCCTATCCGTTCATTATCCAGGAAAAATACCGTGCCGGATATTTCACGCATTACGCGGGAGAAGGCACGATCCGCAGCGCAAAGGTATTGCATAACGGGGAAGAAGTCGATCTTGCGTTATGCCGCACGCATGCGCATTTCCATGAGGAAAACGGCACCCGTTCGTTAGTGCTGGATCCGGTGGAAATCAAGTTCCGCGATCTGACACTGACCTTACAGACGACCGTATCGTTCAAGGAAGGGGATTCTTCGATCGGTATTGACCGGAAGATCTTATCGATGAGCGATCCGGACGCGGATGTAAAAATCGAGGAGTATATCGTGGGCTGTTACGGAACGACCGAGTACTCCGAAGACATGAAATCTTTGACGTTATCGTTAGATGAAGAGTCACTCCCGTACGAATACAAGTGCCGGGAACTTCATAAAAAGGACGCCTTGAAGGCTTCCTGCCTGATTCCTCCGATCAAGACAAGAGTTATCTTAGAGTGCGAAGGAACCGACAAAGAAGGATTTGTGAAGGAAGGCTACGCGTTCTCTCCGATGTTTACCCTCGGATACCGCGCGAAAGTCAATGAAGAGAAAGGGGTGTCGACATGGCTCAGGCTGGAAAAGGCAGACTAAATTACAGATGCCCCATGTGCTTCATGAGGGATATCGATATGGATATGTTCTATGATCCGGACAAGAAGGAATATTATTGCATCCGGTGCCAATATCACGGCAGCGAAGAAGATGTCTTAGAGAAAAACGAACAGATCCGTTTAAAATACCGCGCGATGTACCGCAGGTTCAAGTTTGAGGACTTTGAGGATTTCTCCCATGAATAGATTCCTGAAGGGCATGGATATCTCCGGCCTGAATGAAATCGAAAAGAACGCAGGAGTCTACTACGATCACGGTATTGCGAGAGATCCGGTCCTGATTTTCCGGGATTACGGGATCAATCTGGCCCGCATCCGGCTTTGGAATGATCCGTACGATCTAAACGGAGAGCCGTACGGCGCAGGCACAACAGATCTGAAAACAGTGATTGCGTTGGCAAAAAGGGCGCAGGACGCGGGGCTTCTGTGGTTGTTGGATTTCCACTATTCCGACTTTTGGGCAGATCCGGGAAAACAGATTCTTCCCAAAGCCTGGAAAAACTATGATTTTGAAGAACTGAAGACCGCGGTATACAGTTATACGAAATCAGTCCTTCAGACTCTGAAGAAAGAAAACCTTCACCCGGACTATATCGCCGTGGGCAACGAAATCACCAACGGTCTTTGCTGGCCGGTCTGTAAAATTCCGGCGTATGACCGCATTGCGGCTTTGGTCAGTCAGGGGATTATCGCATCCCGGGAAGAGTTCCCGTCTTCCAAAATCATGATTCATCTGGATCAGGGAGGAAATACGGAACTCTACCGCAAATGGTTTGCCGAATACTTCCGCAACGGCGGCAAAGATTTTGATGCCATCGGGTTAAGCTTTTATCCTGCATGGCACGGAACACTGGAAAACCTCCGTGAAAACCTGGAAGAACTGTCGCGTAAGTATGACAAGGAGCTGATCATTGCGGAGACTTCGTATCCGTTTACGACGGAAGACTACGCAAAATACGAGGATTATCTGAAAGACGGACGGAAAGGACCGGCAATCAAGCCGGAATTCGAAAAGCGTCTTCCGTATCCGGTTTCAAAGGAAGGTCAATGCGCCTTCATGAAGGAATTGATGAGTACGGTTTCGAAGTTCGGAAACGGATTCATCTATTGGGGAGGCGAACTGATCCCGAGAAAAGGAAGTTCGTGGGCAAGTCCGTCCGCGCTGGAGTACATTCATGAAAAAGGCCCCGGAGGAAACGAATGGGCCAACCAGGCAGTGTTTGACTATGACGGGGAAGTATTGCCGGTAATGGAGACAATCAAGAATTTCTAGAGGCGCAGATGTGCCTCTTTTCTTTCCGTTCGTGCATTTCATCGCACCGGGTTGGAAAAAACAAAAAATGTGATAGAGTAAATATATGAACATCTTTATTCCTATCATCATCGGATACGCGCTTGGCTGTATTAATTTCGCGTACATTATCAGTAAGCTGAACGGTTTTGACATCCGTGATACCGGCAGCGGCAATGCGGGAGCTTCCAACGTAAAGATTGCGCTTGGATGGGGAGCCGGTGTTTTTACGGCAGTCTCCGATATCCTGAAATCTTTCCTGGCGGTCGTGATTGCCCGGGCATTGTTCCCGGATTATGAATTAGCCGGGTATATTGCGGGCGCCATGGCCGTTGTCGGACATATCTTTCCGTTCTATATGAAGTTCAGGGGCGGGAAGGGTTATGCGTGCTATGCGGGGCTTCTTTTGGCAATTGACTGGAAGTTCGCGTTAGCGATGATGCTGTACGGCGTTGTGGTCACGTTGATCACAAATTATATTGCGCTGGCGACGATTTCCACAACTGTCATTACG
>CACYEP010000096.1 GCA_902773425.1 uncultured Erysipelotrichaceae bacterium
AAGCGTGGGAAGTTTGGTTTTGTTTCGGAGAAAGATAATATTGTCTTTTCAAGGCTGATGGATGCCGGAAAACTGTTGGCCGCGAAAGTTTCCAAGCTTGAAGATTTAAAATACTTCGTGCGGGTATCTGTTTCAATCTATCTGGCGGATTATTAAAAGTCTGCGGCACCGCAGACTTCTTTTATGTTTTTTTGCGGAAACGGTCTGCGAGGAAGAGAAGGACAAATACTGCCGCAAAGATCAATGCCGCAGTCATCACAAAAGAAATGATACTGAAGCGCAGGGAAACTGAATCAGATTCTTCCGGGCTCATGGCATAGATGTGCACAGCCTGTAATCCGAATCCGTGCTCCACGGTGATTTCCCCTCCGTGCATCCGGGCCGCAAATTTCAGACGTCCGTCATCTTGAAAGGACCGGTAGTTTATATACATTCCGATGAAAGTCAATGTCAAAGCGATACCTAAGGATATCCAAACTTTCTTCATGTCTCTTACCTCCGCTGTAAATAAATTTGCAGAAAAAAATGAATGCGTCTTCTGCCGTTTGGTCAATAATCACGCGGTTTCTGGTATAATTCTTACATTGAGGTTTTTATGATTAAAGCAATCCTGCTGGATATTGACGGTACATTGACCAATGATCAAAAGGAAATCACTCCTTTTACAAAGGACGTTTTGATGCGTGCGCAAAAGCGCGGAATCCGGCTCGGAATTGCGTCAGCCAGGACTTCTCACGGATTAAAGCGCTTCGGGGATTGGCTGGAATTTGAGAAATATCACGGAATCTATGTAGCGTGTAACGGCGCGGAAATCACGGATGCGTCATCCGGGGAAATGATTTACGAAAACGCCATGGAGCCGGCGCTTGCGGCAGAGATCCTGGAACATCTTAAGAAATTTCAGGTGATTCCCTTGATTGCGAAAGGGAATCATATGTATACCAACGACGTGTATGCCGGCAAGATTCACGACGCAAACGGGAACCCGGTCGATATTATCCGCTATGAGTCCAGATCGAACAATTATCTCCTTTGCGAAGAAAAGGATTTGGCGGCGTTTGTTGATTTCCCTCTGACAAAAATTCTGGTATCCGGCGAACCGGATTACCTGAAGAGCATCGGGGAAGAACTCGGAAAACCGTTCAAAGACCGGGCAAAGTGCGGGTTTACGGCACCGGTGTTCTATGAATATAACGCCTACGGGGTCGATAAGGCGAAGGCGATTGCGTCGGCATTTGAAAAACTCGGAATCAAGCCGGAGGAGATGATGGCATTTGGAGATCAGGTGAACGATATCGGAATGCTGGAGTACGTGAAATACGGAATTGCGATGGGAAATGCCGTGGATGCCTGCAAGGAATCGGCGTTTGATGTGACCGATGACAACAACCATGACGGAATCGCAAAAGCCGTCCTGAAATATATACCGGAATTAGCGGAGGGTAAACTATGATATATACCGTAACTTTCAATCCTTCTTTGGATTACACGATCGGAGTGGAAAACTTTCAGACCGGCGTAATCAACCGTACGAAGACAGAAGAAATCTTCGCCGGAGGAAAAGGAATCAATGTGTCAATCGTTTTGAAGAATCTTGGGCTGGACAGTGTTCCCTTGGGATTTATTGCGGGTTTCACCGGAAAGGAAATCGAACACCGGCTGAATGAAATCGGCGTGCGTCCGGAATTTATCGAATGTGAAGAAGGCTTTTCCCGCATCAACGTGAAGATGAAAGACGGAAAAGTTGAGACGGAAATCAACGGGCAAGGGCCGAAAATCGAAGACCGTCACATCGAAAAACTGTATGAAATTTTGGACGGACTGACAAAAGAAGATGTCTTGGTGATTTCCGGCAGCGTTCCCGGAATTCTTCCGAATGATATGTACGAACGGATCATGTCACGCTTGAAGGACAAGGGCCTTCGCATCGTTGTGGATGCGGCAGGAAGTTTATTGACGCGCGTTTTGCCGTATCACCCGTTTTTCGTAAAACCCAACAATCATGAACTCGGAGAGATCTTCGGGGTTACTTTGAAGACCCGGGAAGAAGTCGTTCCGTACGCGGAAAA
>CACYEP010000097.1 GCA_902773425.1 uncultured Erysipelotrichaceae bacterium
ACTATCATTTATCAAGGAGGTGTTTTGGATGAAAAAACTGAATACCGGGGATTCCATAAAAAAACTAATCATTTATCTTGTGCTTTGCGCCGCATTGATCGGAATCGGTTTGGCGACTAAGGTGTTTTCGTCATTCGGTGCGGCATTCCAGAATATCCGCCTCAGTTTCAACGCGGTATTGCGTGTTGTGCTGATGGCTGCGATTGTCTTGGTCATTGAAAATCTGATTCTTCTTGTGCTGGGATTGATCAAGTCCGAAAAGGGAAGAGTACAGACTGTCATCAGCATCGCCGGAAACGCACTGCGTTATGTGACCGCAATTATTATTCTTTGCTGGGGATTGTCGATTCTCGGCGCGGATGTCGGTACGATTGTCGCCGGCATGGGAATTGTCGCTCTGGTGATCGGCTTCGGCGCGAACAGTTTGATTGCGGATATGGTAACAGGAATCTTCATGATTTTCGAAAACCAGTATAATGTCGGTGATTATGTGGAAGTCGGAGGATTCCGCGGAAAAGTCACCAGTATCGGAATCCGGACGACCTGTCTGGAAGATGCGGGCGGAAATGTCAAAATCATCAACAATTCCGCCATGACCAATATTCTGAACCGTTCGGATCATTCTTCCCGTGCCGTCAGTGTCATCGGTATTCCGTATGAAACGGATTTGGAAGCCTTGGAGGCGAAGATTCCGGGGCTGATGGATGCGATTTATGAACGCCATACGGATGTGATGCTGTCCAAAACTGTATACCTCGGGGTCGATCAGCTGGCGGATTCCTCGGTTGTGCTGAAATTTGTAGTGGAGGTAGACGATAAGAATATCTATTCAGGTGGAAGAATTCTGAACCGGGAATTGTTCCTCGGATTGCGTTCGGTCGGCGTGGAAGTTCCGTTCCCGCAGGTAGATGTACATCAGAAATAGTTTCCGGAGGTTCGCAAAATGAGTCATCACGACTTAAAAGACAGCGAATTCAATTTTCCTGCGGAAGAGTTCCGGGTAACCCGGGAGACGGATTATTTGCCTCCGGAGGACTCTTTCAATTTGAATCCGAAGGAAGTTCCGGAAGATTCTGCGCCGGGTCCCGAGATTACGGAACCGGGTGCTTTCCGCCCGCTTCCCCGGTCGTCTTCCAAAAAGATGATCCGAAACTTTGCGTTCTTTACTGCGGCCTCTTTGGTGACTCTTTTGACCCTCGGTCCGCTGAAACCGGTGCTTCACGGCACACCCAGTCCGTCAGGAAACGGCGGTCCGTCAGGATCCGGATATGCGGAGCCCGGCTCAGAAGGTGAGCCGGTATTGTCACTGCTGTCTGTTTTAAGAGACCGTGAGATTGTTTCTTTCAGTTACTCCTTATTGCCGGACGGGACAGGGTATCCTATGGAGCTGACTGCCGTCATAACGGATGGAAACGGAGGAACCGCTGTTTTATCCGGCAGCCCTTTGATAATCAACGGCCCGGTATATGAAAACTCCGGCGAAATCGATGTGTCAGGTTTGACAGATCCGATGATGCTGGAATTGAAAGTATCTTTCATGAAGGACGGAACAGAGTCTTCCGTATCGTCAAAAGTCAATGTTCCGGAGCTTGAAACTGACGAAAACGGCGAACATGCGGATGACGCGTTCCCTGCATTGGTGAATCTGGAACCGAACGGCAATATTCCGGGATACGGAGTTCTGGATGAAGAGTACATTCTGATCAATGACGGATCGGTGATAGTGGCCGGCGCGAAGTATTCGAATCCGGTTGAATCGGTGCCGGGTGTTTCATATGACCGGGCTTCCAATACGCTTACCCTGAACAATTTCCGCGGCTCCAGTATCGAAGCCAACTTGATGGGCAACGGGTTTACCGTCCGTTTGATTGGGGAGAATCACGTCGGTAATCTGTTGGTTTGGGGATTCATGTACGGCGGAAGCGTTAAAATTACCGGGTCGGGAACCCTGATCCTGAACGAATCCATGGAATATCCGCACGGAATCATCATGGAAGCAGAAGCGAGTCAAACCTGTATCATGATCGACCGGGACGTGACTTTGGATGTGTACGGGAGCAAAGGGGCCGTCATGGTGTTTGATACTGAAATGGAAAAAGCCATCTACTATCTCTCTCCGCTGAAACTAACGGGAGGCACAAGAACTCTGATGGAAACAGAGGGAGGAGAAGTTTTCGATTATACGGTGACGGATGAAAACGGGAATCCTTCCGTTCACGTACGTTTCGGGAAATAGACTGTCATCAGACAAACAGAAAAACGGGAAATCTCAAGGGTCTCCCGTTTTCATGCTGAACAGAAATGTTTAGCGGAATAAGTTCATGGTTACCAGATATACCAATCCGTAGACTGCGAGATATCCGACGACATGAACGATGGCGAGGGAATACATTGCCTGATTCGGACGGCATTCCGCAACAGTAAGCAGGGAAATGAACAATCCGATAATCGCCATGACGTAAGTGAACATCAAGACAATCAGCGCGATGGAATCACTCAGGAAGGATAACAGAATC
>CACYEP010000098.1 GCA_902773425.1 uncultured Erysipelotrichaceae bacterium
TACGGTGGTATTCCCGGAGTGGTATGCGGCACTTTCCAAAGAAGAACGGGATAAACCTATCAACCGTTTCAAATTATCCTTAACGATTCTGATGTATCGGAAAGTTTTGGGCATCGATTGGGATGACATGGTGATTGCGTACATCTCGGATGATCATCCGGAATATGAGGGTCTGACGGTTCCGGAAGCGGCGGCGAAAGAAGGCCTCAAGCCGATGGACATGTATCTGAAGCTGGTTGAATTATCCGACCGCAAGGGATCGATTTATCTAGGAAAATACTACAATGATGAAATCGTAAAACGGCTGATGGAAGATGATCTCTCCGTATTCATGACGGATGCGTGGGTGGAAGAGAAGGGCTTGCAGAATATCGCGGCATTCCAGACCTTCCCGCAGTTCTTCGTTTTGGCGAAACGTTACGGCATGCCGTATGAAACGATTGTGCGGAAGATGACCGGCGCAACGGTTGACCGTTATCATATCAAGGACCGCGGATATCTGAAAGCCGGATATAAAGCCGATATAACGGTTGCGGATCTTGATCATATGAAAGTCAACGAGAAAAAGCCGGATGCGAAACCGGAAGGCGTAGTCCATGTCTACGTCAACGGAAAAGCCGTCATGGAAAACGGCGTTTATGCCGGAGGAAAAGCCGGAGAGATCATCCTGCGGAATCAGTAAACTTAAAGAGCCTGCGGGCTCTTTTTTTGAACGCTGTTCCGTACTTTTTCCCGAACAGCGGTATAATATCGGCAGAGGTGATCTTATGATCAAAACAATCAAGCAGCAATTATCAGAAATTCTTACCGGGACAAAGGAATGCCGGAAATTGCCCGAAGATTCCTACAGTCATATGAAATACCCGAAGATTTTTTCACTCATGGATTTCCGGGTGGACCGTTACCGGATAGAGGGATACGGACATGTGATGATGATGCACACGGCAACAAAGATGGGGATGGAACTTTTGACTGTATCTTTTATGCCGTCGGAAGGCTTGCGTATGCCGTACCTTTTGATCGATGCCATGGAAATGAAGAAAAAATCCTGTGTATTCGCGGAATACTACGGCTGCGGCGAAAATGATTTCCCGGATGAAAACCTGAAGAGCATCTATGAACAGTTCAAGGGTCTTCCGGATTATAAAGAGAAAGAAAACTGGTATATCAGGGAACGTATGCCGTATTCTTTAATCAAATCGGGAACGGAGGAAGAATTGGTTTCGATGACTTTGGCTTCGGCCAGGGGTTATCTGTCGATGATTCCTTCGGCAAAGAAAGATCCGTCGTATCTTTTGAAATTGGAACAATTCCGCACACGTATGATCGAGGAAGGAAACCCGTCATCAAAAACGCTGGAGATGCTGCTGAAAAAAGACGGCGCTCTCAGGTTCATGAAAGAAGTTGTCATGCCGGTGGATCAAACCGAATAATCTTCGCCTCCGTGAGGAAATCACGGAGGTTTTTTCGTTACAGCGATTCTTTATATTGAAAACTGGGATATTGTGATGTTAAACTTCTGTCGTTGAGAAATTTTTATGAGTACATTAAGAGAAAAGATTGAAAAACGCAGAACATTTGCGATTATTTCCCACCCGGATGCAGGTAAGACCACCCTTACCGAAAAGCTTCTTTTATACGGAGGAGCGATTCAGCTGGCAGGCATGGTCAAAGGAAAGAAGAATTCCCGCGCGGCGACATCCGACTGGATGGAAATTGAGAAACAAAGAGGAATCTCCGTCACGTCGAGCGTGATGCAGTTTTCCTATAACGATTATGTTGTGAATATCTTGGATACTCCCGGACATCAGGACTTCTCCGAAGATACATACCGTACCTTGATGGCTGCGGACTCTGCAGTCATGGTGATTGATGCGGCCAGAGGTATTGAACCGCAGACCCGGAAACTGTTCAAAGTATGCGCGATGCGTCATATTCCGATTTTCACGTTCATCAACAAGATGGACCGTGAGTCCCGTGATCCGTTTGAACTTCTGGAAGAATTGGAAGGGGAATTCGGAATCGGAACATATCCGATGAACTGGCCGATCGGGGCAGGAGACCGTTTCCAGGGAGTGTATGACCGTGCCGAGGAAAGTGTATTGGTTTTTGATCCTTCCGGAAGAGGACGTACGATTGCCAAAGGAATCAAGGTGTCCAAGGATGATATCGAAGGTTTGGACCGTTTGATCGGTGAAGATGCCAGAACGAAGCTTCTCGAAGAACTTGAATTACAGGACGGTGCCGGTAACGAAATGAACCTCGAAGATGTTTTGAACGGAAGACTTTCTCCGGTGTTTTTCGGATCCGCTTTGAATAACTTCGGTGTGGAACCGTTTTTGAAGACTTTCTTAGAGATGACACCTCCGCCGTTGGCCAGACATTCCTTACAGGGTGATGTCGATCCGTTTGATGAAAAATTCTCCGGATTCTTCTTCAAGATTCAGGCAAACATGAATAAGATGCACAGAGACCGCCTTGCGTTCTTGCGCATAGTATCCGGGAAATATACCAAGGATATGGAAGTATTCCATGTTCAGCGCAATAAGACGATGCGCCTTGCACAGCCGCAGGCACTGATGGCGCAGAAACGTGAAATCGTGGAAGAAGCGGTTGCGGGAGATATCATCGGTATTTTCGATCCGGGAATTTTCTCCATCGGTGATACGGTCTGCGATGTGAATCAGAAAATCGAGTTTGACGGTATTCCGACTTTTGCTCCGGAACACTTTGCGCTGATTACACAGAAGAACACCGAAAAACGTGACCAGTTCGTGAAGGGAATTACCCAGATTGCCCAGGAAGGCGCGATTCAGGTATACCATGAACCGCATACCGGATTTGAACGGATTTATGTCGGAGTCGTGGGGATGCTGCAGTTTGAAGTCCTCGAATACCGCCTGAAGAATGAATACAACGTGGAAATCGTCCGCGAGAACCTGGATTACGAATTGTTGAGATGGATTGAAAACAGGGATATCCGTCCGGAATCCGTCAAGCTTTCGATTGATGCGAAACTGCTGGAAGATTTATCCGGGAACCCGCTGATCCTGTTCGCCAATGCCTGGAATATCAAAGGTGTGGAAGACCGCAATCCGGGCTTGCGCTTAAGTGAAGTAAAGACAAGATAAAGACGTTTAACGTCTTTTTCTTATATCCTCATGAAAGGAGACTCGACATGCCAGATAAGATTTATGTATTAGATTTCGGTTCGCAATATAACCAATTGATTGCCCGCAGGATCCGTGAATTCGGAGTTTACAGCGAACTTTTGCCGAATTATACTCCCTTGGAAAAAATCTTATCTTCCAAGGATGTAAAAGGGATTGTTTTATCCGGAGGACCCAACAGCGTCTACGATCCGGCCTCTTTGAAACTGGATCCGAAGATTTTGGAATCCGGGATTCCGGTATTGGGAATCTGTTACGGGATGCAGTTGATTCATCATATGCTCGGGGGTAAGGTGGAAAGCGCCGATTCCAGAGAATACGGAAGAGCCGACATCACGGTTCATGATGATTGTTCCTTATTTGAAGGTACACCGCATGCGCAGACTGTATGGATGTCGCATGGCGATCAGGTAACAAAACTTGCGGAAGGGTTTACATGTCTTGCGTCCAGCGATACCTGCGCGAATGCCGCGTCTTATGATCCCAAGCGCCGGATTTATACCGTGCAGTTTCATCCCGAGGTGCGTCATTCCGTATACGGAAACGATATCCTGAAGAACTTTGTGTTTCAAATCTGTAAAGCTTCCGCGAACTGGTCAATGGATGATTTTATCGAAGAGAAAGTCCGGGAAGTGCGGGAAACCGTCAAAGACGATAAGGTGCTTCTGGCGCTGTCCGGAGGCGTGGATTCTTCCGTGGTTGCGGCCTTATTGTCCAAAGCCGTCGGGAAGAACCTGTACTGCATGTTTATCGACCACGGCCTATTGCGCAAAAACGAGTCCGAGGAAGTCATGAATATCTTCCGTGATAAAGAACTCAATCTTGTCCGTATCGACGCGTCAAAGCGTTTTATGGGCGATTTGAAAGGCGTTACGGATCCTGAAGAGAAACGTAAGATCATCGGAAGAGATTTTATCTATACATTCCGTGACGAAGTCATCAAGCTGACCGAGGGTGAAGGCATAAAATGGCTTGCGCAGGGAACTTTATATGCTGATAAGATTGAATCCGGCACCAATACCGCCCAGACGATCAAGTCCCATCACAATGTCGGAGGTTTGCCGAAAGACCTGAATTTCAAACTGATCGAACCGCTGGATACTTTGTTCAAGGATGAAGTGAGGGAGCTCGGAAGAAAACTGGGTCTTCCGGATTTCTTGGTAGACCGCCAGCCGTTTCCGGGACCGGGATTAGCCGTAAGATGTCTCGGAGAAATCACGGAAGAAAAACTGGAGATCATCCGGAATGCGGATTATATCGTCCGTGAAGAAATCGCGAAGGCCGGATTACAGAAAGACATCTGGCAATACTTCGCGGCACTTTTGAATGACCGCACGGTCGGTGTCATGGGAGATCAGAGAACCTATGATTATATTGTCGCAGTACGCGCCGTAACATCGATTGACGGCATGACCGGGGATTGGGCAAAGATTCCGTATGAGGTCCTCGATGTGATTGCCAACCGTATTGTGAATGAAGTAAACCATGTGAACCGGGTCGTCTACGATATTACTTCGAAGCCTCCGGGGACCATTGAATTTGAGTAGCTTGCCAAGTAGAGAATCTTATGGATCACATCATCAAAGATCCTTCCTTAGCTGACGCAGGGAAGAAGAGAATGACTTGGTACCGTTCCCAAATGAAACTCATGAGAGATTTTTACGAACGGTACGGAAAGGAACAGCCGTCTGCCTGAATGAGAATTTTGGTGTGTATGCATTGTGAACCGAAGGCTGCTTTCCGGACGGAAGTTCTGTTGAACGGAGACCGGATGCCTGAACAAATTTGAGAAGGATTCAAATTGCGCAGGAAAGCGTATATTGATAAAATTGACACATAGGAATCAGGAGGAATTGTATGGAAGTCAGAAGACCTGAAAATATGGAGCGTATTACCACCAAGGAACTTGCACAGAAGTTTATCAATGAACAGATTGATTTGGTTCAAAAACAGGTGGGGGATAAGAAAGTATTATTGGCGTTATCCGGAGGCGTGGATTCCTCAGTTACCGCCGCATTATTGATCAAAGCGATCGGGGAGAACCTGGTCTGCGTGCATGTGAATCACGGATTATTGCGTAAA
>CACYEP010000099.1 GCA_902773425.1 uncultured Erysipelotrichaceae bacterium
CCTGGGCGCTGCGGCATTCGTAGTACTTCGCAAGAAAGAAGAAACGGAAGAATAATTCCGTAAATCATGAATAACACGAAGACCGGCCATGTGCCGGTTTTCGTTATGAACAAATTTGAAACAATTCAACGCCGCATGAAAATATTTTCATGAAAAATGCCTCTGTTGTCATTTTCAACCGGGTTAAATGGTTATATAATAATTTACAAGATTGGCGCCGTTTCTTACAAAAAGATGACTCCGGCACCAAGATGAAAGGGGATTATTTATGAAAGGTGTTAGCAAAAAAATCTTATCTGTTTTGTTATCAGTGCTCATGGTGTTCAGTTCCTTCAGGGGAATGGTACATGTCTATGCTGAAGATGAAACAGATAACTCGGCTGACAGTTCCAATGTGACTTGGGAAGTGCTCGATGATGATGCGGTTTCCGGGTTGAAACGTAAGGAAGCCGGGCCGGATCAGGAAAAAGAAGAACTGACCGGAAATGTACGTGTATCCA
This sequence comes from uncultured Erysipelotrichaceae bacterium, assembly GCA_902773425.1. GTDB lineage: Bacteria > Bacillota_I > Bacilli_A > Erysipelotrichales > Erysipelotrichaceae > RUG11872. The sequence continues at coordinate 501 of CACYEP010000099.1, forward strand.
TTGTACTTTCCAGACCCTCTACTTTGGATGTCGGCTATAGTGCAGAAGGCATTGCCGAGAATTATGCGGCGAAAAACTACAGAAATTGGTTGAAAGCCAGACAGGACTCTATTGCTGAAACAATTTCTGCGAAAGTTTTGAACGGTAAAAAGTTAGATGTAAAAGCTAATCTTACGTTGACAGCCAATATTATTTCTGCGGTTGTTCCGGCGGATAAGATCGATGAAATCAAACAGATTGCCGGTGTTTTGGACGTGTTTGTTGAAAATCGCTATGAGTCTGCGGTTGCATCTGTGGATGAATATGATCCGAATATGTCCAATGCATCGGATATGGTGAAATCCCGTCAGGTCTGGAGCAGCGGTTATACCGGCGCAGGAAGTGTTGTTGCAGTCATCGATACCGGTTTGGATATCGATCATGAACTGTTTGATGCCGGCGCGTATGAGTATGCGATGAAAGAAAATGAAAAGGATCCGGCTTTGAATGTTCAGAATATCGAATCCGTTTGGAGTCAGCTGCATGCTTCCAAGTATGTTGCAAATGCGGAAACCGCATATGTCAGCTCCAAGGTTCCTTTCGGAGTGAACTATATTGATCAGAACGCGAATGTAACACACTTGTACGATACGCAGGAAGAACATGGATCGCATGTTTCCGGTATTGCTGCAGGTAACCGTTACGTGGAACGCAATGGAGAGTATGTTGCTTCCTTGGATGAAGTATTGACGCAGGGCGAAGCTCCGGATGCGCAGTTATTAGTCATGAAAGTATTCGGTGCGAACGGCGGCGCATACGATTCCGATTATATGGAGGCAATCGAAGACGCAATTGTTCTCGGTGCAGATTCTATCAACCTGTCTTTAGGAAGCGCTTCTCACGGTTATACAACAGATTCGACTTATCAATCGATTTTAAATAAACTGGCTGCGAACAATGCGGTTGTGGCAATGTCTGCAGGTAACTCTTCCAGCCATGTGACCAATGATGCAATCTTAGGCTACCTATACAGTGACGAAGCGAATTTCGACACAGTCGGAAGCCCGGGATCCTTTGTAAACTCGTTAGCTGTGGCATCTGTCAATAATGACGGTGTTGTCGGTTATTCGTTCACTGCTGCAGGAGTGAAAGTTATCTATACTGAAAATCTCGGATATAACAATGCGCCGATGGTAACAATCGCAGGTGAACATGAATACGTTTATTTAGATAATATCGGGGATGTTGCTGACTTCGAAGCAGTCGGAAAAGAAGCGATTGAAGGAAAAATAGTCTTCTGCTCCAGAGGAACAACCTCGTTCTTCGAAAAAGCAAATAATGCTGTAGAGTACGGTGCAATTGCGACAATCATTGTAAATAATACAGACGGTGTTATTAACATGAACCTTTCCGGTTACACAGGAACTGCTCCGGCTGTTTCGATTCTTCAGGCAGACGGTCTTGCCATCATGGCAAACTCTGAACCGGTAAAAGACGCTGATGGAAATGTCCTGTATTATAAAGGAACCATTACGGTCGGCAACAGTGTTGAAGCGACGAATTACGGATCGGATTATTATACGATGAGTGATTTCTCGAGCTGGGGCGTTCCGGAAGAATTAGTTCTGAAACCGGAAATCACTGCTCCGGGCGGAGATATTTACTCGGTATTCGGAACGAACCAAACAAGCGCTGGAATCGCAGGCGGAACGGATCAGTATGAAAACATGTCCGGAACCTCCATGGCTTCTCCGCAAATCGCAGGTTTGGCGGCTGTTGCGGCACAATATATCCGTGAAAACGGACTGGAAGAAAAGACCGGCCTTACACAGCGTCAGTTGATTCAGAGTTTATTCATGTCGACGGCAACTCCGTTGATTGAAGCAGATTCCGGACACTATTATTCCGTTTTGAAACAAGGCGCAGGTCTTGTGGATCTTGCGGCGGTTGTTTCCGCTCATTCCTACGTCATGATGGATGAGACAGCAACGGAAGCTGCAAAAGACGGCAAAGTAAAAGTTGAACTCGGTGATGATCCGGATCGTGAAGGTCATTATACTGCAACGTTTACATTGAACAACCTGACAGATAAGGACATGAAGTATGAATTCAGCGCAGAACTGTTCACTCAGGATATCTTCGGGTATTACACATTCAATACCGAAGGGGCTGCGCTTGCTGATGAAAACGGCTATCCGATAGTCAGCGGTTATCTTGATTACCGGACTGTTCCGCTAAATGCGGCAGTTACATGGTATGTTGACGGAGAAAAAGTGGAACCGAAGGATGATCATGCAATCGACTTCAACGGTGACGGAAACTATGATTTAGATGACGCGCTTTATCTGTTGAGCCATGTTGTAGGAAATGTGGCAGCGGAAGATGTGAATGATTATGAATATGCGGATATGGATGGAGACGGCGATGTCGATTCTTACGATGCATATCTCGCGTTATTCTATGACAGTACAGTGAACAGCACTCTTCCTGCGAATGGTTCCATTACGGTTACTGCGGACATTACTTTACCGGATATGGAAGACTACGATGACAAAGGTGCATATGTAGAAGGTTATCTGTTCGCAAAAGAAGCTGCTTCGGAAGAAGGAGAAGCGGGAACCGAACATTCGATTCCGTTACTCGGATACTACGGAAGCTGGGCAGAACCGGATATGACAGATGTTGGATCTTCTTTGGAATTTGAATATGGCATGGAAGTTCGCGCACCGCACATCGTGTCAGATGATGACACGGAAATGTTTGTTGTAAAGGATGCGACGAACAGCGTCAACTACAGATTCGGCGGAAACCCGTATCTGACGGATGAAAAATACATGCCTGAACGTAACGCGATGAACGCGGAAGACCGTTTGGTTTCTGCAAAATACACATTGTTCAGAAACCGCGGCGCAGCGTTGATCGAAGTGTTAGACAAAGACGGCAACTATGCCTTAAAGAATCAGGAAGGCGCTATGCAGTCGGCATTCTATCATGTGAACCAGGCAGTCTGGAAAGACACTGTTACGACTACTCCGATCGGATTCTATAAACCGGAAGCGGAAGACGGTGAAAAGTACACCGCAAGAGTTACTTTGGCATCGAATTACTTCGCACCGGACGGTGAAGCGGATTGGGAAATGCTGCAGAAATATCCGGGAACTTACATGGAAATTCCGTTTGTCATCGACAGCGAATATCCGTCAATCGTAAGTGCGAATGCGGATAAGGAAGCCGGCACGTTGACGCTGAAAGTTAAGGATAACGAATATATCGCGGCTGTATTGTTGCTTGATGAAAACAATCAATATCTCGGATACTTCGGCTCTGATGCTGATGCAGAAAAGGGAGCGGAAGAAGAATACGTATTTGATTATCCTGAAACACCGCATGTCTACTTCATTGTTGCAGACTATGCAATGAATGAAACCAAATACATTCTGAATCTGAACCCCGAAGAATTGGATGATGAATTGGCAGTTCATGTGACTCCGAAGACGGCTGCGTTCAACCTCGGAGATACCTTACAGTTGACTGCTACGATTACTCCGTGGGGAACCGAAGACCAGAGAGTTACTTGGACTTCCTCGGATGAAACTGTCCTGACAGTTGATGAAAACGGTGTTGTTACCGGTCTTGCAATCGGTACCGCGACGGTTACTGCAACGGCGGTTGCTGATACGACAAAGTTTGATACGGCTGAAATTACAGTTAAACCGAAGACATTGAAGGGTGTCGTATGGGACGAAAACGGTGACATTTGGTTTAACGAATTCACTTCGGACGGTCTGCCGGAATATGATAAGCTGAGCCCGTCAATCAATGCGAACATGACCTCCGTCGTATTTACTAAGGATGGAACTATGTACGGTATGGAATTGGAGGAATGGAATCAGCTGGGCAGGTGGTTCAGGATTGATCCGGAGGCTGATTATCAGTTGAAGGAACTCGGTACAGTTGAAATGCCTTATACCGATTTGGCAGCTGCACCGAGCCTGGGAGACAATATCGCCGTAGGTATTTACGCCGGATATGTTATCCTTGTTGACGTAACTACCGGAGGAGTTATCGGAGGATGGGATTTCTCAACATCTTTGCCTGAAGATACATTCTTTGCAGGTGTTGCGTATGAAGCCAGCGTATTTAATACGTACTATAATCTTCCGACGGACTGGTACTTCTTTATTGATACAAACGGGACTTTGTATGAACAGGGATTTATTAATATGAATGGTTCATACTATCCTTTCTACGATTTCTCGCAAGCTGCTATTGGTGATCTCGAGATTGAAGCCTTACCGTTATGGCAGGGATTCTACTATGATGGCGAAAGTATTTGGTGGACGCAGTATGACGGCGAGAGCAATGTTGTTAATCTTTATCAGATAGATTTCAATGATGATGGATCCGTTCGCAAAAATCTGGCCGGATCGTTCGCGGAAGGCGTATGGCCTGTGACAGGTCTTTACGATTTCCGAGTTGTAAAGATGCAGAACGAAATCTATTCTAAACCGAATGTCGATACAATGAAGTTCGATGAACTTTCCCCGGCATCAACTGAGCCTATGGAACTGGTGGAATTTGAGCTTCCAAAAGAACCGGAAACGAACGAAACTGAGGGAACACTTAACTCCGTGCGCATGACTGGCACAGAGAGAACAAGGATCCATTTCAAATCTGTCATCGAACGGGATTCCGATACCAGTGAAGACGGTGTTATCTATTTGACTTCGGATGAACAGGATACCAACGGTTTATATCAGGTTGAATGGAATCCGGAAGAAATGGAACTTGTTAAATACGAAGGCCTGACCAAGTGGAATGAATGGAATAAGAGCGATCTTGAATCGGGCAAATTAGTATTCGGTTACATTGACGATGAAGGTGTAGGCGCAGAAGAAAAAGTCGCGTATCTGGAATTCCGTACGAAGGAAGAAGGCGGACTCGGTAAAGTAACCGTAACAACTGTTGAAGCCGGTGAAGAACATCCGGTAGGAGAAACCGAAGAATACGAATTCGGCGCTGAAAAGTACACTCTGGAAGTTGAAGATCCGGAAAACGGATCCGTCAAAGTGGAACCGGAAAAAGAGGAATATGCGGGCGGCGAAGAAGTCGTCCTGACATTCACGCCGGATGAAGGCTACGAACTGGATGAAGTATTAGTCAACGGTGAAGCGGTTAAGGTCAACGAAGACGGTACTGTCACAATCAAGGTTGAAGGTGATACCAAAGTCACGGCAACCTTCAAGGCTTCGGAATACAAGTTCATCGAAGGTATGGGACAGACCTGGACCAAGGGTTCCAAGGACGGTGCGTTCTTCAAGACGGACGGCGCATTCAGTATCTTTGCCGGCTTGTATGTGGACGGTAAACTGTTAACACCTGATCAGTATGAAGCG
>CACYEP010000100.1 GCA_902773425.1 uncultured Erysipelotrichaceae bacterium
AAAGCCGGTCATAAGAGAAACATCATTCAGTGTATACATTTTTTCCATAAGAGCCTCCTTACAGGCATGTGAGCCTTTGTACAAACTTATTGTAGCAAGCACAAAGGGAGCGTGCGATTTGAAAAAGGGGGAGTTTTTCATAGCGAGAGAAACCATTTTTCGTTTTGCATTTAATCCAGATGGCGCGTATGGCGGACGCCGCAAGATGGTTCTTCGTATCCAAGGATGTCGCGACCCATATGGACTTCGATATGAAGTTAGCGCGCGCCCAGGACAACAGCTGCCCGGTATACAATCCGGAAGATCCGGAACTCATGAACGACCGTCTGGCCCTCACCAAGGCAACCATGATTACCTTAAAGAGAGCGCTGGAACTGATCGGTGTGAGCGCACCGGAAAAGATGTAATCAGGAAATAATCCCGGAACCCTATGAGAAATCACAGGGTTTTCTTTTAGAAAAAAACAGGAATATTGAAAAAAGATGCGTTTTAAGAAGCATACGAAAGGAGAAAAGAATATGCGTTTACTATTTGACGATAATATGCAAATACTGCATAATTACGTTAGGGATAAATATGCAAATATGACTGAATTAAAGTATCTGCGCCAATCAAAAAAAATGACCCAAAAGGATGCGGCAGACCGGATCGGTATTTCCTTGCGGTCCTATATTACTTACGAAAATGACGAGAGTAAAACCGGTTCATTAAAATACAGGATGCTCCTGAAAGAAATAAAGGAGATGAACCGTGTTGATGAAGAACACGGAATTTTGGAACTTGAAGAAATCCGCCGGATTACTGCAGAGGTTCTGCGTGATTATCCGGCAGAACTTTGTGTTCTTTTCGGCTCTTATGCGAAAGGGACTGCATCAGAATACAGCGATGTAGATTTATTGGTTCTTTCAGATGTAAGCGGATTGCAGTTTTACGGTATGGCGGAACGTTTGAGAGAATCCCTTCACAAAAAAGTGGACCTTTTGGATTTCAAGCAGCTTGCTGATAACGAAGAATTGCTTAAAGAGATTCTTAAGACCGGTGTGCGTATTTATGGACCGGAAGAAAGATGATTCTTATTATGAAGACCTCCTGAAAAGAGATTTAATCTTTATAATCAAACATATTCATAATGTCTCTTACAAAGAACAGCGTCCGCTCGTTCCGTGGAAAGATATCCAAGGATTGCGGAATCGGATAGTACACAATTATGGAAGCGTAGATCTCCACATCGTCTATGACACTTTGACACGAGATATCCCGGCACTAAAGAATGTATTATTCATGTAATAACGCGGAAAATGTTTATCTGTCTTTTATGTTTTTCTTAACATTGACCTGAATGAAGCATACGGATAACGGCGGATGGTATACTGACGTCAGGGAATATATGATTTGAGGAAGAGCTTATGAAAAAGATGAGAACAGTTTTCCGGCTGATTGCCGCATTGATCCTGGTGACATGGTTATCCGGATGCGGAACGGGGACAGAACCGCCGGTATCCGAAGAAGAAATCATGATGAAGATCAAACTGGATGTAAAGGAAGATATCGGAATATTGACCGTTGACGCGGATATCAACGGAGCCAAGACAAAAGGAGGCATCTCCAACATGGATAAGTCCCTTATAAAACATAACGATGTACTGTACTGGTCCTTCGCGAAACAGGACTACAATGTTACGGAAGATACCGTATCCCTGACCGTACAGTTTAAGGTTGTCACAGAGTATTGCGATCCGAACTATGACAATATATATCCCGAAGAACTCGTCATGGAATTAGAACCGGTAACCCTTACGGCAGACTTTGGAAAGATGTATACCGTAACTGTTACAGGAAATCATACAGACGGATATAAGGCAGTATTGGAAGAATAAGACAAAGAGAATATAAGAAAGGGCTTCGGACTATGATGGAAGGAGCTTTTTTCATGTTCAGAAAGTATTGAAGAGAAATGAAGCGCTAAGGCGCTGTTTTTTATCGCAGAAATTACAAGCCCTCTTACGGAAACCATTTGACTGCACGTCGCGTGCAATTTCACGATGAAGGAGGTAAGAGGATATGAATGGTTACAGAACACTGAAAGAAGTGTGCGAAATGCTGGGACTGTCGCGAAGGGCCGTACAGGGTTATGAGAAGGCGGGATTAATAAGACCGTCTGCCAGGAACAAGTACGGTCATCTTCTCTATGATGAGATAACTGTAAGACGGATTGCGGGAATCCAGTATTGCCAGAAACTTGGATTCGAACTGAAAGACATACTGGAGATGACGAAGGAAGAGTCCGGAGAACTCTGCAGGGAGTTAGAGAATAGGCTGGGTGATTTACAGGAGAAAAAGAAAGAAATCAGGTATCTCATAGATAAAACAAGGGAGATAGTAGTTGCGCTGAAAACCGGAGAAGGATCTTTTCCGGAGGTTATTTACGAGATGATCAAGGAGGATTTATAAGATGAGGAAAATCGTAAAAGTGTTGTTGGCAGTGATGATGTTGTTGGCTGTCTCGGGATGCGGGGCGAAGGAAGAATTGAAAGAAGTGCCGGCAGGCTTCTGTAACAACTATGAAGAAGCGGTATTTGACAAGTTCAATTCCAATGCTTCGGAAAACGGATTGGGAGGCACAAAGGTCTGGGTTGAAGGGACTTATAAAGAAATCCTGACAATGGATACAGAAGGGCTGACCATGTATTACACAACGTTCAAAGCGAAAGACGGCCATGAATGGCTGCTGATGCTGGACGCATACCCGGCGGCACCGAAAGAACCGTATGAAAAACTGTATGGACATACGCTCTGTGCAAAAGGATCCTATGAAGGATACAGCAGTGTCTATGCGATGCCGGTTATATATCTGCATTCACTGTATGACAGAAATACAGGATCTATACTGGGTTCTGCGGCATTTGCGGAATAGTTTTGAGCGGGCAACCGCTCTTTTGATTTTGAATTGTTGTGTTTTAAGACTGGAGAAAGAAGCTTCACAACATGGCAGTTTTTTTGCAAAACAGGGGGGATAAGATATAATTATTATAATAAAGGGTATATCCAGATAATGCCGAATTGAAGCTTTTTGGGGGAATGTTTATGAAAACAAAGCATGTTGTTGCAGCGATTATTCATCATGATAATCGTATTTTTGCCACGCAACGCGGATACGGAGAATTCAAGGATGGATGGGAATTCCCAGGGGGTAAAGTTGAAAAAGGGGAGACGCCTGAACAAGCAATTGTCCGTGAAATCGAAGAGGAATTAAATGCTAAGATTAAGATTCAACAATATTTCGACACAATCGAATATGATTACCCTACCTTTCATCTGTCCATGAGATGCTATATCTGCCGAGTACAAGAAGGAGAGTTAGTGTTGAAAGAGCATGAGGCTGCCAAATGGTTGGGCAAAGATGAATTGTACAGCGTTGATTGGCTTCCGGCTGATTTATCTATCATTGAAGAGATTAGTCATAACTGGGAAAGATATTTTGTAGATTCATTTGATCTGGGCACTCTTGTTAATCTGAATGAAACAATTTCCTTTGTGGTGAATGGTATTAAAGAAGGAAAAGGCCTTGATGAGCT
>CACYEP010000101.1 GCA_902773425.1 uncultured Erysipelotrichaceae bacterium
GACCACATTATGTATCTCTACGCGGCATATATGAAGGAACGCGGGAAACTGATCAATAACACGGTAGTAACGACCGTGATGTCCAACTTCGGTTTATACAAGGCGTTTGACAAAATCGGAGTTCAGTACGAAAAAACAAAAGTCGGAGACAAATATGTCTACGAGAACATGGTGAAAAACGGTCATAGGATTGGCGGCGAACAGAGCGGACATATTATCTTCTCGAAATATGCGACCACCGGTGACGGAATCCTGACATCGCTGAAGGTTATGGAAGTCATGATTGCGAAAGGAAAGAAATTGTCGGAACTCGCGTCACCTTGTGAGATTTATCCGCAGGTCTTAAAGAACGTGAAGGTCACCAGCAAGGAAGCTGCGCGCAATGATGAGGATGTCTTAAAGGCAGTGCAGAAAGTTGCGGAAGAACTTGGAGAAAACGGCAGAATCCTGGTACGCGAGAGCGGAACGGAACCGCTGATCCGGGTCATGGTCGAGGCTGACAGTCTGGATACATGTGAGAGACTGGTTGATGAAGTCATCGCAGTGATCCGCGCCAAAGGACATGCGGCATAATTAAAACATCTACGACAGGAAGTTTGATTCTTCCTGTCTTTTCAAAAGGAGGCCTATATGAAACGTATATTAAAATGGATCGTCATGATGATTGCGAAGATACATGACTATATATCTGCGTTAAATGACGGAGGGACGTTTTTTCTCAATGATAAACAATTACACTTTGTGATCCTGGGATTGGTCGGTTTAGTTGGATTCCTGATCGTATATCCGATCATCAAGTGGATTGTGAAGAAAGGCGGAACGATGTTCATAGCGTGGTTCTATGTGTTTACCTGCATGATTGTTCTCACCTTTGCGATTGAAATCGGACAGGGCATTACCGGTACGGGCGCCATGGAGATGGATGACGTGATAGCGGGGATGACCGGATTCATCTCATTGTTCTGTGTATACTTGATTATCAGGGGAATCGTGAAGATGATTCAGCGCTTTATTCAGGAAAGAAAGACTGCCTAAAACGGCGAATAATTTACTTTAAATGAGTTCTGTGATAACATAATCACGTTTATCAAAACGGAGGTTTTCGTATGTCTTCAAAGAAAAAGACGTCAAATACATTGGGTATCCTGTCGGTTCTGGCATGGATATTGTTCGCGGGAACGGCGGTTTGGTTCGTAATCGTGTTCCATTCGTTCGATATGTTCCCGAACACATGGGTATTGATTTTAGTAACCGTGTTATTACTGCTGGCGCTGCTGACCGGATGGGTTGTTTATTCAAGAAATTCCGGGAAATCCAGCAAGATTCTCGCATCGATCGTGAATGTGCTTCTGGCAATTTGTTTAACGATCGGTTCTCTGTATCTTCCTTCAATTCGCTCTAAGATTGAAAAAGTATTTACGGACATCGGAGATTCGGAAGTGCTTTCCATCAATTACTATGTCTTGACGGATGAATATAAGGATGCACATCCGGAAGTGTTTGATCCGGAATATATTGCGGCACATACTGAAACGGAGAATCCGGAAGTAACACCGGAAGGAACCGAAGAAACGCAGGAAGTTTCCGAAGAAACAACGTCCGGGGAAACGCAGGAAGAAGAGCCGAAAGAAGAGACTCCGAAAAGAGTGAATAATCCGGATGACTATCCGGAAGAACTGCGTGAAATCATTCAGCACATTGACAGCACCTTCCTGGTACAGAAAAATATCGACCTCGAAAACCAGTCTTTTGCGATGAATCAGCTGAAAGAACTTTACGAGGAAGAGAATATCAAGACGAAGGAGTTTGACTCGCTGTGGGACGCTTATGACGCTTTATTGGCGAATGAGGGAGAAGTCTTCGTCATGAACTCTAATTATGAAGAATTATTCATGGATGTCGAAGGATACGGAGACTTCAAGAAAAATACAAAACTGATTTTTACAGTAAATAAAGAGATTGAGAAGCCTGTATTCCCTGAACCGGTAGCCGGTTCGGATTCGTTCAGTATCTTGATTGCAGGTAATGATACTTACGGCGGGATCTCGGTTTACGGAAGAACGGACGTAGTTATGATTGCGACAGTGAACACGAAGACCAGACAGGTGGCTTTGATTTCTTTCCCGCGTGATTCCTATGTGCCGAATCCGGCATACGGATACCGCAATGATAAGCTGACGCATTTAGGAGTTTCCGGAATCTGGAATACCGCGGAAGGATTGTCGAATTACACGGGAGTTCCGATTGATTTCTATGCGATGACAAACTTCTCGGCATTCGTGAAGATCATTGATACACTCGGAGGAATTGATATCTACAACCCGTATTCGTTCACAACGAATAACGCCGCGAATACCTGGAGCGGAACGTTCTGGGAAGGAGATCTTCACTTAGACGGAACGATGGCATTGGCGTATTGCCGTGAAAGATTCAATCTTCCGAACGGAGATTTCGGAAGAGCCGAACACGAAAATATCGTCATGCGTGCTATAATGGATAAAGCGATGAGTCCTGCGATATTAACGAATTTCATGGCATTATTGGATTCGTTGTCCGGGATGGTTGTGACGAACTTCCCGACAGATTCCATGTTCGATATGGTGAAGATGCAGTTAAACAACATGGCGGCATGGAATATTGAAAGCAAGTCCTTGAAGGGCAGTACAGGAGGCGCTAGTTGTGCGGCAGCAGGCGGAGAAGTATTATCCTGCGTATTCCTGTATGATGATGAAATCAACGGAGCGATTGAGCTCATGAACAAGGTAATCAACGGGGAAATCCTCGAATAGCAAAATTAAACAAATACTGAAGCGGAGGTTGTGTAATTCAATCTCCGCTTTTGTTACAATAGGGGTGTAAGAAAAACTCTGTATCATAAAAAGGTTTTGTGTATGACGATTGTTGTAACAGGCGGAGCCGGATTCATAGGAACGAATTATCTTTTTCATATGCTTGAAAAGCATCCGGAAGACCGGTACATCTGTTTTGATAAACTGACATATGCGGGAAATGCGCAGAACCTTTCGCCTTTGATGCCGAATCCTCAATTTTCCTTTATCAAAGGAGATATCTGTAACCGCGATGACGTAGAAAAACTGTTTGAAAAGGAAAGACCGGACCTGATTGTGAATTTTGCGGCGGAAAGCCATGTGGACCGGTCTATTGAGGATCCCGGGATTTTTATCCGTACGAATGTAACCGGTGTTCAGGTATTATCGGACGCTTGCCTGAAATACGGGATCCGGCGGTTTCATCAGGTAAGCACGGATGAAGTATACGGGGATTTGCCGGTTGACAGGCCGGAGCTGTCATTTGATGAGACTGCATCCTTGCGGCCTTCGAGTCCGTACAGCGCCTCAAAAGCAGCTGCGGATCTGTTGTTGCTTGCCTATTACAGGACATACGGGCTGCCGGTGACAATATCCAGATGCGGGAATAATTACGGGCCTTACCAGCACCCGGAAAAACTTATACCGAAAGCAATTCTGCATGCGCTAAACAATAAACCTGTTCCGGTTTACGGAGACGGAAAGAATGTCAGGGAATGGATTCATGTAAAAGACCATTGCCGTGCGATAGATACGGTTATTCGCAATGGAAAAGACGGAGAAATCTACAATGTCGGTTCCGGATATGAATTGAATAATCTCGAATTGGTAAAGCATATTCTTCATGAATTGAACAAACCGGAAGAACTGATTGAATATGTGCCTGATAGGAAAGGCCATGACCGACGATATGCGCTGAATTCTGAAAAGATACAAGCCGAACTGGGCTGGAGATGCGAAACCGAATTTGTCGAAGGAATCAGGAACACAATCCGCAGTTATATCAGCGGCGGAATCAATAGCTTTTAGCAGGAGGGAAATCACATGAAAGACCGCAGAAAAGCAATCATTATCGGCACAGGGTCCGTAGGGGCTTCGTCCGCATTCGCCATGACAATACGTCAGTCCGTAGATGAAATTGTGTTAATCGATAAAGATCCTGCGAGGGTGCAGGGTGAGGCGGAAGATATTCTTCACGGACTTCCGGCAATGGGGAACACTGATATCCGCGCCGGAGAGTACGAAGATATCAAAGACGCGGATGTGATCATTATCGCAGCCGGCAGAAACCGTAAGCCGGGGCAGAACCGCCTGGATCTTGCGAAAGATAATGTAGAGATCCTGCGCGATGTCGTTGCGTGCATGAAGCCTTACTACAACGGATGCGTAGTCATCGTGGTGGCAAATCCGGTGGATGTCATGACTCTCAAAGCGTGCGAATGGCTGGATAAGAAAGACGGAACCGTATTCGGGACCGGATGTCTTTTAGATACATCAAGATTCGTAAGAACAATCGCCGACTATGTCGGATGTGATATCAGCGATGTGAACGCATATATTGCGGGAGAACACGGGGACAGCCAGGTTGCGATCTGGAGTGACGCGAAAGTAATGAATGTTCCGATTGATGAATATTGCGCGAAACATCAGATCGAATGGAATGATGATATCAAAAAGAATCTGGCGGAAAAGACCAAGAAGATGGGAGCTCACATCATTCAGAATAAAGGAAGAACCCATTACGGAATCGCGTTATCGGTTTGTTATCTGGTGGAATCCATTATGCAGAACAAACCGATCGAAGCGTCGGTATCAACACCCTTTAACGGAGAATACGGTGTGTCCGGCGTGGCATTCTCCATGCCGTCCAGAATTGACAGATACGGCGCAAAGAAGATGACGGGAGTAACGTGGACAAGGGAAGAGACCGAGAAGTTCCTGGCTTCCGCAGAAGCATTGCATCATACGTTGGAAAGTATTGAACAGTAGTTCTAAAGATCTTTCAAGGGAAGATTTTGAAAAACAGCCGGATTACATTTTTGAGTCTTTTTGCTGCACTCGGCGTGTTATTTCTTCACGCAAACGAGTGCTTTTGGATCTACAGTGAAGATCATTATTGGTTTACCGCGAACCTCATTGAATCTGTCTTTTACTATGCCGTTCCGGTATTTTTCATGATAACCGGAGCGACTCTTTTAGATTACCCGGAGCGATATTCAACGAAAGAATATTTCCTCAAACGCATCAGGAAAACTGTGATTCCGTATATTGTCTGGAGTCTTATCGGAGTTGGATACATGCTTATGCGCGGCAGGATCTCCCTTCAGGAATTATCGTTTCGGTATATCGTAAACGGCCTTCTGAACGGTTCTTTGGTTGGGATCTATTGGTTCTTTCCGGTGCTCTTCACAGTATATGCGTGCATACCTCTGTTCGCATATATTCCTAAGGAAAAAAAGAAAAACCTCTTCACTTATCTTGTGATTGCAGGTTTTGTGTTAAATTGCCTGATTCCTTTTGTAATCCGTGTGCTTCATCTTCCGGTGACTTACGGGCTTTCGCTTCCGGCTGCCGGCAGATACCTTTTGTACGTGCTGACCGGATATCTTCTGTCTCATAACGATTTTGGTAAAGGACGGTTTGTTCTGTACGGACTCGGCATTGCAGGATTCATACTGCATTGCGCAGGCACATATGATGCTTCAAGAGAAGCCGGGATGATTATGGATACTTTCAAGGGATATACCAATCTTCCCGCGGTTCTGTATTCGGCGGCAGTATTTGCGGCCGGGATGCGTGTTTCCGGTTGGATCATGAGAGGGAAAATCAAAGGAATCATAGATTGTCTTGTCAAGTATACTTTCCCGGTGTATCTGCTGCAGTATTTCATATTCGATTTACTGAAGGAATATGTGTACGGGGGCTTGCTGCACACCGGAATCACATCCATGGTTTACCGTTTGGGAGCCCCGTTTATCGTTTTCGGTGTCTGTGCCGCTTTAACATTCCTGATCCGAAAAGTAAGATTTTTGAAACAAATCCTTCCGTAATGATAGGATAGTATAAGAAAGACTTCAAAGATTATGAACCAACAGGACCTTCAGAAATGGCACGCGGAAGAATTGGATATTCTCAAACGGTTCGCAAGATACTGCGATGAGTTTGAACTGTCCTATTTTATACACGGAGGAACTTTGTTGGGGGCAGTCCGTCATCAGGGATTTATCCCCTGGGATGATAATGTAGATGTTTGTATGCCCAGAGACGACTACAATGAATTCATAGAGCGCATGGAGGAAACAAACCTTCCCGAGCCGTTCCGTTTTTTGACATTTGAAAATACGGAAGGCTACCGCTATCCATGGGCCCGGATGATCAGCACCAATATGAAAATCATCAACCGGCATGCGAAGGTTCCGAGGATCGAACATGCGTATATTGATATCCTTCCGCTGGATGCGCTGCCGAATCAATCGGGGGAACGCTACATCCATAAGAAGGATCTTCAGGCGCTTTGGAAGTTCAATGATTTGGTCCAATATGATGAGCTGGCGGACCAGCAGACAGACCGGGGGATGATTCGTTATATAGTGAATAAAGCATCCGGTATGGTGCACGGGTTGGTGAAGGCTTATGACTATAAAAAAGTTCTTCGCAAGATCAACGAGGAGCTTGAAGAGTATAACTACCGTTCCGATACACTGGAAGTTGTGAATTATTTAAAGTCGGACGGATTCAAAGAAACATTTCCGAGAAAGTGCTTTGAGGAAATTGCGTATTATCCGTTCGAAGATACATTTCTGGCAGGCCCGAAAGATTATGACAGTGTGTTGCGGATTATTTATGGGAATGAGTATATGACGATGCCGGCAGATGACTATCGCCGGGACAATGACTATGAATTGGTGATAGAAACATGGAGGAAATAAGTCCGGTTCTCAGGTGCTAATGCGAGCATAAAAAGGAAGAACAAAACGCGAGTTTGTAAAGAAGTCGTGGTTATTGTAGAATAACTGTGGATTTTTATCTAACACGAGCGTTATACTGATTCGCAGGGAAAAGATGTGGTTATATGGATTCAAGCAATACGCCTTCTATCAAAAAGAATTTTGTCATGAATGTTGTGCTTACAGTATCAACATTTATTTTTCCGCTAATATCGTTTAGATATGTTACAAATATCTTATCCACGGATGGATATGGGAAAGTTCGTTTCGCGACATCGGTAATTAATTATTTCTCCATGTTTGCACAATTGGGAATTCCGACTTATGGTATTCGGGCATGTGCTATGGTACGGGATGATCGCCAAAAATTGTCAGAGACAGTGTATGAATTGCTTTACATCAATTTCTTAACATGTGTTATCACTTACATTGCTTTAATCATTTCCGTCTTTTTGATACGTCGTTTTTATGATGATCGAATCCTGTTCTTTATTATCAGTGCAATTATCTTTTTCAATGCAATCGGAATTGAGTGGATGTATAAAGGGCTTGAACAGTATACGTATATTACAGTTCGCTCCATTATGTTCAAAGTCGTAGCTCTTATTGCAATGTTTTTGCTGGTTAAACAAGAGAGTGATTATGTTATGTATGGAATCGTTTCAATTCTTGCATCCAGCGGATCAAATGTCATGAATTTCTTGAATGCTAGAAAATTTATTGATCGCACTCATGTGAAACACGAATGGAAAAAGCATTTGAAACCAGTTCTTGTGTTTTTTGCAATGGCCGCAGCCACAACGATATATACAAATTTAGACGCTGTAATGCTCGGCTTTATCAAAACTGATTCGGATGTTGCATTTTATGATGCTGCAGTAAAAGTGAAAACAATTTTGGTGGGAGTTGTAACCTCGCTCGGGGCTGTAATATTACCGAGAGCCTCCTATTATATTGAGAATAAAATGTGGCAAGAGTTTAAAAGAATTTCGTCAAAGGCAATTCATTTTGTGTTGTTGGTCTCTTTACCGCTGGCAGTGTTTTTTATGATATATGCTGATCGAAGCATCTACTTACTCTCCGGTGAAAAATATGCATCTTCTATTGTTCCAATGATGATTTTAATGCCAACATTGATTTTGATCGGCATTACTAATATTCTTGGTATACAGATCCTGGTTCCGCTCGGCAAGGAAAAATATGTATTATATTCAGTCATCGGTGGTGCAATTACGGACTTGGTGTTAAATGCAGTATTAATTCCGCGGTTGGCATCAATAGGTGCGGCAATTGGTACACTGGCAGCAGAATTCGTAGTTTTACTATTACAGATATGGTTCCTAAAAGATAGAATCGCTGAGTTGTTTACAGCAGTCAATATTTCAAAAATACTAATTTCATTGGTACTGGGAACTTTTGCAGGGTTGATAGTGAAACTCATACATGCAAGTGATTTTATTGCTTTGTTTGTAGCTGCGATTTCATTTTTCGGCACATATGGGATAATGTTATTAGTGCTTAAAGAAAATATGATGGAAGAAATTGTTCGCACAGTTTTCTCAAAACTTAAAAAAAAGAGCAAATAGGAGATGGCTATGAATCAAGATGAATTAAAAAGATTTCAAAATGAAGAATTGAAAGTGCTAAAATGCTTCGCATCATATTGTGACAAATTTGGTTTGAGGTATTATTTGCTCGGAGGCACATTGCTTGGTGCAATTCGGCATCACGGTTTTATCCCCTGGGATGATGACGTAGATGTATGTATGCCCAGAAGTGATTACAATATGCTCATAGAACGAATGAAGATCGAGGCACTTCCTGAGCCTTTCAGATTTTTGACTTTTGAAAACAATCCGGATTATCGCTATCCTTGGGCAAGATTAATCAGTACAAATATGAAGATTATCAACCGGACTGCGAATATTCCGCGAGTTGAGCATGCATGGGTAGATATTATCCCTTTAGATGCGATGCCGGATGGTGTGGTTGAACGCTCGTTGCATAAAATGAGACTCAGTGCGATTTGGGATTTAAATAATCTTGTTCAGTTCGATGAGCTGGTGGATCAAAAAAGGTCACGAGGCACCTTAGGGAAAGCTGCGATAAAAGTATCTTCTGCAATTCATGGTTTGGTCCATTCGAT
The DNA here is from genome assembly GCA_902773425.1 of uncultured Erysipelotrichaceae bacterium. Classification (GTDB taxonomy): domain Bacteria; phylum Bacillota_I; class Bacilli_A; order Erysipelotrichales; family Erysipelotrichaceae; genus RUG11872. Next base: position 8,922 of record CACYEP010000101.1, read on the forward strand.
TAATTATAAAAAATTGCTGAAAAAATTAACGGATGAACTTGAAAGATACCCATATGATTCTGATACCAAGTTTGTTATTAATTTCCTTGCAGCATACGGCTTTAGCGAAACTTTTCCGAGAGAATGCTTTGAAGAAACAGAGTACTATCCATTTGAGGATACTGTGTTAGCCGGACCAAAAGACTATAAGACTGTATTAAATATTATTTATGGGGAAGATTATATGACACTTCCTCCGGAATCAGAACGTAACAAGCATAATAGCGAATTGGTGGAGGAACCGTGGGAGAAATCAAATTTTTAGAGATTAATGAATTACAAAGCGCATATTTAGAATTGCTGGTCGATTTTGATAAAATATGCCGCAATAACGGGCTTAGATATTCCATATGCGGAGGGACCCTGCTCGGCGCTGTCCGTCATAAAGGGTTTATTCCGTGGGACGACGATGCAGACGTAACAATGCCCCGCCCTGATTATGAAAAGCTGTTGTCTTTGTATTTAGACGGTAAACTTAATATTCCTGCGCACAGAGACATTGTTTCTTGCAGAAATCGAAGTTTTATGAGACATTTTGCAAGGTTTATCCGATATGATCTGCACAATTACTCTGAATTCCAGCAGGATAATGAATGCCCTTATATCGGGCTCGATATCTTTACTGCTGACGGACTCCCCGAGAACGATAAGGATTATAAGATACTGACTAGACGGATTGAAATGAACCGTAAACTTCTGCTCACAAAAATGTCAAAAAAGGGGACAGGAAAGGGAAGTAAATTAAAGATTTTTGCGAAAGGAATTGTCCGCGGAATTTTGCAACCGGTTGACGGATATCGGATTGTTTCTAAAATGGAGAGATTATGCAAAACATATGACTATAATGCATCGAGCAGGGTCGGTGCTTTGAACGGCGTGTTCGGAGTTGAAGAAAACTGGCTTAAGAGTGATATGGAGCAATTTGCTGAATTGGAATTCGAAGGACATCGTTTTATGGCATACAAGAATTATCCTATTTATTTATCTCAATTATACGGTGATTATATGAAGCTTCCCCCAAAGGAGAAGCAAGTTCCCCATTGTGATGCTGCATATTGGGTAACCCCTGAAAAATAGCGATGAAAGGAGAAAAGATATATGAGTGACATTAAAATCGTTGTAGCTGCACATAAAAAATATAAAATGCCTGAAGACTCCATGTATCTTCCTTTGCATGTAGGTGCTGCAGGAAAAGACTCAATCGGATTTGAAAGAGATGACAACGGAGTCAATATTTCAGTAAAAAATCCGAATTATTGTGAATTGACCGGGCTGTATTGGGCGTGGAAAAATTTAGAGGCGGATTATATCGGGTTAGTCCACTATAGAAGGTACTTTACGGTTGCAGGCAATCCGGGTAAGACGGAAGAAGAAAAATTTAGACACGTTCTTTCCGAATCTGAAGCACAGTTGTTGCTGTTGAAGTCTCCTGTTGTTCTTCCGAAAAAGCGCAATTATTATATTGAAAACTTATATGATCATTATAAACACAGTATGTATATAGAACCGCTCGACCTTGCCGGAGAAATCATTCATGAAAAGTGCCCGGAGTATTATGAAGAATTTCTGAAACTGCATAAAAGGACTTCGGCGCATATGTTTAATATGATGATTATGCGAAAAGACATCCTGGATGAGTATTGTGAATGGCTGTTCCCTATATTGGAAGAGTTGGAAAATCGCACATCATCATTAAAATATGATGCGTTTCATGCTCGCTTTTTCGGAAGAGTATCCGAGTTGCTGCTGGATGTATTTATCAATACTAAAAAATATTCTTATACAGAAGCTCGGGTTTTAGATATGCAAAAAATTAACTGGCTAAAAAAAGGAACAAGTTTCCTAGCCGCTAAATTTTTCGGCAAGAAATATTCAAAGAGTTTCTAATTGTTTTCGTCAGTCATTTTGAAAGCTGTCGAGTGTTGATAAAGACGGCTTTTCTTTTGAATTAAACAGAATCGTTCCCATTAAGAACCATGTGCTATTGAAGTGCATGAACAACGAAAGATCATCTATCATGCAGTGAGCTGCTACTATAGCGCAGAGAATCAACAGACGAATCATATTTTTTTGGGAGCATCGGAACATAGCGGAGGTCATGGCGAAAAGCCAACCTGCAAAGAAAACAGATCCGTATCTTTGAAGAATTTTGACATAAAAGCAATCCACCCAGTTGCGGACTTCATCAGAAGCTTCTCCGAATTCGTTCAACCCGTTCCCTATCCATTGAATTATCTGCCCGAAAGGTTTGACACCATACGTATCCAGTGACTGCTGGCCAAGTTCAAGCCTGTTTGCCAATTTATCGTTCAACCACGCCTGCCATCGGACGGACGAATCAAAGTGAATAGTAAGAAACAGACTGATACAGCAAAATATCGGCAATGATAGAGATATGACTGTTTTAGTCATTTTGCCGGAAAGAAAAGAAGGATTAAGTGACAGAATAAAATGCAGAAGGATGATGAACAGACTCATTACGAAACAAGTGCGAGAGTCTGTCATTTGGTAAATCCAATATGAAACTGGAATACATAATAACCAGAATAAAAGATCCGATTTAGAATTGGTTCCCTGAACAAATTTCAATCCCATGGCATTAAACAGGACGGTAGATGGATAAAGAGCGTAGAGAAATCCAAGATAATGGCGGTTTCTGCCGCCGTCAAAAGCGATATAGTCTTTGATTATTCCTGTTTGGCTGAATAGAATGACAATACACAGGGGAACTAATGCAGCATAGAATGCGACATGCAATAATTTTTTAAAAGGAATAGTTCGTGCACTGATTATATATAAAACTGTAAAACTAATGGATAGTTGATAGAAACCGTCAGAATTCTTAACCATTAAAAGAAAGCAAACAAGCGAAATCAATATAAGATTGATGACTTTTAAAGGGGTCGTCTGTGAAAAAGACTCTTTTACAAGCAGAAGGAGCCCGCATCCCAAAATGACTGCTTTAAATATGGTTATTCCAATAAAATTGAGAAGAAAACTGTCATGAACAATATTCATACAGATGAAAAGAACGTATGATGTAAAAAAGAGAAATTCGTCAAGTTTTTGGTTTTTAAACAATTTCATATGGAGATGCCCGTATTGCTGATTCTATGATTTTAACAGACAAGTTGAAAAAAATAAATCGTTTAGATATATTAATAAATAGTTATTGGAGATGCAATATGAAAACAGAAACAACTGAAAAACAAAGGGAAATCAATGTCAAATCTCTATTGATTAGAGGCCTGTTGCGATGGAGAATATTTCTTCTTGCTATTTTGGTTTTCTGCCTTTTAGGCGGGGGATATAAATATTATTCGTTGAAAAAAGCAATCCAGCCAGCGACGAACGAACCTGCTGTTGAATTGAGCGAAGAAGAGCAAAAGGAACTTGAGTATTACGAAAAATTAGTGCTGGACTTAGACCGTACGGTAAAGGAAAGAAAAGAATATCTAAATACAACCGGCGTTATGGACATGGATGCACTGCATACAGGCATGTCAACTTCCACTTTGGTTGTCAGAAACATCAATTATACTTCTGAGTTAAACAATAACGGAGGTATTGAGTATTCGGATCGATTCGATTTGAATTATTCGGTGATTTTACGTTTGCTTTCTAACTTTGTAAAGACCGGAATAGACTGGACAGAGCTTAAAGATCAATTGGGAATATACGAAGACTCTTTGTTTAATGAAATGGTAATTATTGGTTTGGATAGAAATATAGCCACATTGCAAACAACTTTTAAAGATACGAATACTTCGGAAATAATCATGAATTATGTTCTGAATCAGATTAACACCAAATTTGTCCAGACTCTTTCAGAAGAAGGTTTTAAAGGCTATGAATTGAAACAGGTGGGGTCTGTTACTTCTTCATATGTCATCTTTGGAAATAACCTATCATGGCTGACGTCAAGATTGAATGAAATAACGAATTTAGAAAAAGAAAAAACTGACGCGGAAAACAGTTTAAAAAAACTTCATAATAAGATTGATCAGGAGCCGTATGTAGCTGGTTCGGTAAACATGAAGACCGTAATTAAAACCGGCGTAAAGGCGGGAGTCTTGGGTTTCTGCGGTTCTATTGCGCTCGTTCTTGTTTATCTTATTTATAGCGGTAAAGTATTGTCTTCAAAAGAGATGAATGAAGTCTTCGATTTAAATAATCTAGGGGTAATTCCGGAAAAGAAAACTTCTAAAATTGACCAATTAGTCGTCAAAATGGAAAAAGAAAACCGTGGTTCATTACCTGCAGAGGTTCGATATGAATTAATTGCATATAATATCAAAGCAGTTTCTGAAAAATATGCGACGATTGCTTTGCTAGGCGATGTTTCAGGCGACGTTTTAAGAAGTGTAAAAGAAAATCTTGAATCCGCAAAACTTGAAAAGAGGATTGTAACTATTGAAAATACAGGTGTTCTTTCGGAGCGTAGAAATCTTTCCGAAGCAGATGCGGCCATCATTGTTGCATCCGTTGAAAAGTCAAGATATGATGAAATCGGCGATCTTCTATCTGTAACACAAATGATGTATATCCCGGTTCTCGGTTCTGTAACTGTTTAGTACAGTTTTACGTGAGAATTGTGTGCTTAATACATAATAAGCGTTCGTAATGTGTTTTTCGGCGTACGTTGAAGATTGTTGTATCATGAGTCATTTTGACGGTTGTCAAAGTATACTCTATTTACTACTGAAATAAAAAAGGAAGAACTAGTTATGCAAATTAAAGGTAAATACAGCTGGGCAAAACATTTTGATTTTATGATTATAGATCTGATTGCTTTGCTTTTAGCGTTCACTTTGGCATACCTCATAAAATTTCGCTCGCTTGAGTTCTATAACCACGATGAATGGATGAGGTTTTTGCTTATTGTTGCACTATTGAATATTGTGATTACATTTTTCATTAATCCATTCAGCGGGATAATGCATAGACCATACTACATGGAAATATATCACTCTGTTCAATTGGCAGCCATAAACTTGATTATTATCAGCATTATTTTTTATGTTTTTAAAATCGGTTCCAGTTATTCGCGTGAACTTGTTCTCAGTATGTATGCGATGTTTTTCTGCTTTTCTACGATTTTGAAATATGTATGGAAGAAAATACTGGTTTCCGGAAAATTCCGTCTTGGAGCCACAAAATTAATATCTATGTTTATTGTCGGGCAAAAAGAGTCTATTGAATCAACAATTCAGAATGCTTCTGCCGGGGATTTTCAACTCTACGATATTAAAGGAGTTCATTTGGTAGATGACAGTACTGTTACTGATATCGATTCCATTCCGGTTATTTCAAATGATTTCTTTAAGTTTATTTTGGATAATAATATTGATGAAGTATTAATTGCAGCGCCATTTGAAGAAAAGTTCAATCAAATTTACAAACAATTGATTGACAATGGCGTTGGATTAAATTTTACCATTGAGTCCGTAACAGGTATTCAAACTGAAGAACAGTTTGTAACTAACATAGGGGTATTTAAAGCACTGAGTGTCGGAACCTTCTCATTTAACCCCCAACAAACGATTTATTTGATAATAAAGCGGATTGCCGACATTTTATTCGGATTGCTGGGATTGATTCTTCTCGTTCCTATTTCTCTTGTGATAAAAATTGTGAATGTAATATCAGGAGATCATTCTCCGATTGTTTACAGGCAAAAAAGAGTCGGACAGGATGGAAAAACGATTCAGATTTTTAAATTTCGCTCAATGGTTCCGAATGCAGACGATTTGTTGAAAGATTTGCTGAAAGATGAGAAATATAAGAAAGAATGGGAAGAGAATCAAAAATTTGAGAATGATCCAAGGATAACAAAAATTGGAAAAATACTTAGAAAAACATCGATTGATGAGCTTCCTCAATTGATTAATGTATTAATCGGCGATATGTCATTAGTCGGGCCAAGGCCGTTAGTAGAAGGAGAATTGGAAGCGCACCAAGGGCTGAAACTTTATCAGAAAGTAAAACCCGGGATTACCGGATGGTGGGGATGCAACGGAAGATCAAACATTGATTATCGCGAACGGTTGGAGTTGGAATATTATTACGTAAAGAATTGCTCGTTATATTTAGATGTGCTATGTATTTTCCGGACAGCTTTAGCAGTATTAAAAAGAGATGGCGCAAAATAAAAAAAGCGTACTTCTTAACTAAAGTGCGGGACAATGCTCGGGCAAATATCCCGAGCTTTCTATTTATGATGATGATTATTGCATGCTTTCCGAAACGTTCAAAATTGTGATGTCCATTTGAAGACTTAACGATGGGTCGATTATTGAGGGATTCTGCAATCTAATTCAATTTATCAAAATAATTACTATGACCTTGCTGATTTTTTGTATACCAATCATAAACAGAAAATTTTTTGCAAAAACTATTAACTAAAATGTGTGATTTTCATTCCTCACTTTAGTTAAGAGGCCAGTAATTCTAAAAAGCCAGGCAAGAGAAACGCCTGGTTTTTTTGATGAAAAAATTATCGGTTTTCTTCCTCACAAATCGCTCGAAATTTTTGCAGATCACTTGGAATTGTGAGCTTAAAATTAGAATAATCTCCCGGAATGAGATGGATTTTCATTCCGTATTTGTGTGCAAGTTGCGCTGCGCCGCGGTATGAATCTAACTCTTCATCGGAGATGTTGTGGTTGATTTCTCTGTATCGAAGCAATAAGAACGCCTCCGGCGTTTGCCCTAAAAACAAGGTGTCTCGATTAAGAAGGTGGCTAATTGATTTTCCGTCATCCGTCTGATAAACGGTTTCTACCATGGGAAGAACGGGTAAACACCCACCATAGTCTTTTGCTCCGGCAATCAAATCGGAAATAGCTTGTGGCTTCACAAGCGGGCGCGCAGCATCATGTACGGCAACAATATCATTTTCAGTCGGATTAAATTGCATGCAGGCGTCTAACCCGTTACGTACCGACCGCTGACGGGTTTCTCCGGAATGTGCGAAAGCAGCAAACTTCGTAATATTATACTCTTTAATCCACTCGTAAATCTTATCTATCCATTCTTTAGATGCAACAACAATGATTTTATCAATGTCCGGACACTTTTCAAACTTTTCCAGAGTATATATTAAAATCGGTTTATTCTCTACAAATACATATTGTTTCGGGATGCCGTTAAGGTTCATTCGGGCTCCGATTCCCCCGGATAAAATAACACCGTAATTCATGAACAAACAAATAATGAAGGCATTGCCTTCTCCTTTCGGTATAATTATACACAAATTGCGCAATTATTCCTTTATCATAAACAGATAATCTTTCACAAACTTAATCTTTGAAAGAATACTGACAATTATAAATCCGCCGAATAGTGATGAAATTTCAAGAACAAAGAATTTCCTAATCGGACTCCAACCTGCAAAAGGAAATGACCAGTTAATGTATTCTACAATGATCATATGGATAAAATAGACACCGAATGTCCGATTTGACAAATAGGAGAATAATCTTGATAGACGATTCATTTTCATTGACAGTTTATACAATAAAATATAAATACTAATGCTGAAAATGAGAATAAGCGGGGATTCGTATCCAAGCAGTATGTCTTGTTTTGATTGATAAGCAAACAACTGAACCGATGTACAAATAATAAAAAATAAAAGGGAACACGCCGTCACAGACAAAAGCGAGATCTTTTGAAAGCTGCACTTAGAAAAGTAATATCCCAGTAAAATATATAAAGTGAAAAGAGAAAAGACGTCAGCAGAATTAAGCGCAAATCGTATCGAATACTGAATCTCGAGAAGCTTAAATAAGTGGTTTAATGCAGGGAAAAAGAAGGAATATAAGAAAACAATTGAACAAGGAAGTAATAAATACTTTCCGTACCCTTTTTTGAGAAAAACAGCTAGAGCAGGCAGAATTGTATATAGAGGAATGATAACCATCATATACCAAATATTTCCCAGAGTGACTTGATTCATGAAGCCCAGATTATAAATGAATCCCGTAAGCAGTTCTTTGCCTGAAAGCCCAGAAAGAGAGGAGACGGGTTTAAAGAAATAGATGAACCAATAGAATAAGCCAAGCCAGATAATCGTGGTTATTACGATGTGCAGCCAATTATGGCGATAAAAATGGGAAACCTGATCTTCATGGTCATAGCTCTTATTCAAAATAAGAAATCCGGTGATCATTAAAAATAACGGAACGCCTAAGTGACTCAAAACAGTAACTGATGATTTAAAAATGTTTGCTTGAAATGAATAACGGGAAAAATCCAAATATTGCCCATTATAATTTTCAAATGAGCGATTAATCGCATGGTTAAAAGTTACAAAAACAATTGCCAATGATCGAGTGATATCCAAGGAAAAATAACGTTGTTTAGGATTCATGGTCGCACTCCTTTGCGTGACGGAAGATAATAAACAAATTAATTTTTAATCATAAATAAATACTTGCTAAATAATTGAGACTTCCCGTGCTGAATGTACAATGCAATCATCGGCAGCAAAGTATAAATGGGAATGATCATGTTCATATACCACATACTTCCAAGGGCACGCTGTTCAAGAAATACTTGATTCAGAAGAAAATTGGTAATTAGTTTTGGTATTGAGTAAGAACGCAGAAGCGGGTCTGGGCTAAAGAAGTAAATAAACCAGAATGCTATAGCAAGCCAGATTTCAGTAGTAATCAATATTCGCAGCCAATTGTGGCGATAAAAAAACTTACGTTGTTCGGCAGTATCGAATGGTTTGCTCAAAATCAGTGAACCTGTCAGCATCAAAAATAAAGGGACACCAATATGACTCAAAACAGTTACAGAGGCTTTAAACAGATTTGAGAAGAAAGAGTATCGCTCAAAGTCTAAATATTGTGCTCCATAATTGGAGAAGGACCTGTTAATAGCATGGTTGAAGGTTACGAATAAGATCGCAAAAGTGCGAATTACATCGTAAGAAAATTGCCGGTTTTTTGTGTTCATGTCGAGTTCCTTTATTTTTTTCATAATAGAAAGAAAACCACTTGTTAACAAGTGGTTTTTAAAAATGTCGAAAAGTTACACAAATGTGATATTGATGTATACAATAAATTGCTGAATAAAGAAAACAAGGCAGACTATTTTTTCTCTTCACAAATCGCTCGGAATTTCTGAAGATCACTTGGAATAGTCAACTTAAAATTAGTATATTCTCCCGGAATCAGATGAACTTTCATTCCGTATTGATGGGCTAATTGTGCAGCTCCGCGATATGAATCCAGTTCGTTGAGAGAGACTGAATGGTTAATGCGGTGATACTCGTTCAGTCGAAATACCTCTGGTGTCTGGCCGGTAAACAGAGTGTCGCGGTTTAATAGTTTGTCAATAACTTTTCCATCTGCTGTTTGATATACAGTATCTGTTAAGGGGAGAACCGGAAGACATCCGCCATATTCCGAAGCGCCATCCACCAAATCCGAAATTAACTGCGGGGATACAAGCGGTCTAGCTGCGTCATGGATCGCCGCAATGGCTGTATCTTCCGGATCATATTTTTTAGCTGCGTCCAGTCCGTTCATGATGGAACGCTGTCTGGTTTCACCCGCGGGAGCAAACCCGGCAAATTTTGTAATGTGATACTGTTCGATCCACTTTTCAATTTGCGGTACCCATTCGTTCGCAGCAACGATGATCACACGTCCGATGCGGTCACATTTTTCAAATTGCTCAAGGGTATAAATTAATATGGGTTTTCTGTCTACTATGACGTATTGCTTTGGGGTGCCGTTCAGATTCATTCTGGTTCCGATTCCGCCAGATAAAATAATACCGTAATTCATATTGTTGCTATAAGTAAAAAAGTCATTCCTTTCAATGAAATTATACACTGCATAAATTTGAGAATAAACCCGAAAACAGATACCTATATGAAATAAAAAAATAAGGGTATAATAATAAAAAAGGACGGAATTATATGAAACAATACGATACATTAATTGTAGGAAGCGGCTTATTCGGCGCGACTGTCGCCTATTGTCTGAACAAAGCGGGCAAGAAGGTTTTGGTCATCGATAAGCGTCCCCATATTGCCGGAAACGTTTATACCGAAAAAATGGAAGGAATCATTGTGCACAAATACGGCGCACATATTTTCCACACCAATAACCGTGAAGTCTGGAGATTCGTCAATCAGTTCGCGGAGTTCAATCGGTTTACCAATTCTCCGGTAGCCAACTACAAAGGCGAAATCTATTCTCTTCCTTTCAGCATGTACACCTTCAATAAGATGTGGGGTGTAGTAACTCCGGAAGAAGCTAAGGCAAAAATAGAAGAACAGAAAGCCGCGGCCGGCATTGAAGAACCGAAAAACCTGGAGGAACAGGCCATCCGCTTGGTAGGTACGGACATCTATCAGAAACTTATCAAGGGCTACACCGAGAAACAATGGGGAAGAGACTGCACGGAACTACCGCCGTTTATCATCAAGCGTCTTCCGGTCCGCTTCACCTACGACAACAATTACTTCAACGCGTTATTCCAAGGCATCCCGGTAGGCGGATACACCAAGATGGTCGAGAATATGCTGGAAGGCATTGAGGTGAAACTGAATACCGATTATCTGGATCACAGGGAAGAATTCAACGCCATGGCGGAACAGGTCATCTACACCGGTCCGATTGATGCCTACTTCGGATTTGAACTCGGAACTCTTGAATACCGGAAAGTGGATTTCGAAACCGAGCTTCTGGATATGCCGAACTTCCAGGGGAATGCGGCAGTAAACTATACAGACCGTGAGACTCCGTGGACCCGGATCATCGAACACAAGTGGTTTGAATTCGGAAAGGATGAAAACGGAAACGATCTTCCGAAGACCGTGATTTCCCGCGAATACAGCGCGCAGTGGAAACCCGGCGATGAGCCGTATTATCCGGTCAACGACGCGAAAAACGGGGCACTCTATCAAAAGTACGCGGCCTTGGCCAAGGAAGAACCGAATGTCATATTCGGCGGAAGGCTCGGCGAGTACAAGTACTACGATATGGACCAGGTCATTGCGTCTGCGTTGGAATTAGTAAAGAAATTGAATTCTTAAGAAATCTTGGAGACCTCCGGGTCTCCTTTTAATTCGCGCCTGTTTTTCATATAATAGATGCGTGAGGAGGTGCACAGTCATTTTCTTATGCGAAAAAAGACATTGATATGGATGCTGGCTGTTTTCGTACTGGCAGCTATGATCCTTTGCGTACCGCCCGTCCTGAATAAATTGCACGCAAGGCTCGGTGAAGACACTGCGCTTTTGGCCGGCCGTTTGGGACTTCATCTGTTTACCCAGCCTGAAAATACCCGCGCGGACTTCTATCAGAAAGAAGACCGTAAGGAGGTATTGATCACCGATATGACCACGGCGGAAGATCTTCGCGTATTCGAGGACTCCTTTGAGAATCCGGCACATATTGCCGGAATCCAATTCATTCACAAAGGAGGAATCATGGAAACCGCGGAAGCGTTTTTCGCGAAAGAAGCGGAATACATGATCCTGAACGACGCGGAACTGGATTTTCTGATGCAGGAGAAACCGGATTTATATAATTTCGCGCGTCCGGTCAGAACTTCCAAAGCTGCCGTACCGTCCGGACTTCCGGAAGGAACCGTAAATCTCTACAGCACTCCGTTTGTGATCTATCTGCCGGTTTATCACGGAATGGATGATCTTCCGGATAAAATCGTGAATGACGGGAATATCCTGATAGCGGTCAACCCGGATGAAATGAAGATCCTTTTGGTTTCGGTTCCGGGAGATCTGATCGTGAAAGAGGAATCCGGGGATGAAGAATTGCTGAAGTATGAAGGATTGCACGGAAGTGCGCATCTTCTTCGTACGGCGAAGCGGGTCTTCGGAGAAACTACCGAGAACATCCTCGCAATCGATTACCGGACAATCAACAGTTTCTTGCTGACGCTGGATGAATTGGAAGTGGAAAACCCGGGTGATTTCCATACATCTGCCGGCACGTTCTATCCCGAAGGCCCGGTATATGTATATCCGGATACCGTCGTGGGATATCTTACGGAAGGCGGCGGAGAGGCAAGACAGACCCGGGAGTTATACGCGCTGCGTTCCTTTATCGATTACATGCAGTATTACGACCATACCTATTATTTCGATAACTACGTGCGGAATAATGTGAACCGGATGATCACGAATCTTCGCAAATATGAATTCTTTACGTTCTGCCAAAGAATCGTAGATGATGAACGTACATGGGATTTTGAACTGGTGTGTGTTACCGGGGAACAGGCAAACGTGTATTCAAAAACTGCCGGAAAGATTGTAACAGGAATCCGGGTTGATGAGGACTTCATTGCCGGAATCAAAGATAAAATCGCAGAGACTTTAGGTCGATAGGAGATATGTATGAAAAAGATCGGAATTGTATCAATCGGATACGGATGGCTTCCGTGTGAATCCGGACCGTCAAGGTTTTACTACATCTCAAAAATATTTGCGGAACAGGGATATGATGTCGAATTGATTACGACGTCTTTCCAGCACTTCCGGAAAGAGCCGCGGGACAAGGAAAAAATCTTATCGCAGGGATATCCTTTCAGGATTACGTTCCTGGATGCGCCGGCATATCAGAAAAATATCGATTTGAAGCGCATCTACAGCAACCTCGTCTTCGCGAAAAATCTGAAGAAATACCTCGAAGAATCTTCCGGGTATGACGTCATTTACTGTTCGATTCCGAGTAACCGTGTAGCGGTTAAGGCTGCGGAATACTGCAAGAAAACGGGCACTCCGCTGATCACTGACGTGGAAGACCTTTGGCCGGAAGCTATGGAGATGGTCATTCATAACGGATTGGCGCGGAAACTGCTGTTCCCGTTACACAATGACGCGGAGAAAGTGTACAGTCTGACGGACGCTGTCATCGGAACATCCGAGGAATATACCGCACGCGCTTACAAGTACCAAAAACGCAATATTCCCTACAAGACCGTCTATGTCGGATGTGATATGGACCAGTTCGACGACGGCATCAAAACCTACGCGCCGGAAATTGAAAAGCCGGAAAATGAAAAGTGGGTCATGTATACCGGATCGATCGGTACTTCCTACAACATCGATAACCTGGTGAATGCGGCGAAGATCCTGGCAGATCAGGGACGCAAGGACATCCGTTTCATGATTCTCGGAACGGGACCTGAAAAGGAAAAGATGGAACAGCTGGCGAAAGACCTGAACATTTCGAACATCAGCTTCCTGGGATACGTCGCGTATCCGAAGATGGCTGCGTATCTTTCCAAGTGCGATCTGACCGTGAATTCGTTTGTCAAAGGCGCACCGCAGTCCATCGTCAATAAGGTTGGGGATTATCTTGCGGCAGGCAAGCCGATGATCAATACGCTCGAAAGCGAAGAGTTCATGAATCTTCTGAATAAATATGATTTCGGAAAGAATGTGGTTCCGGGAAATGCGAAGGCATTCGCGGACGCAGTGATCGAACTTCTCGAAGACAAAGATCACTATGCGAAGATGTCGGAAAATGCGCGGAAGCTTGCGGAAGACGCGTTTGACCGCAAACACAGTTATCTGGAGATGGTTCATCTCGCGGATCAGCTGATTGAGGAAAAGAAACATGGATAAGATTTCTGTGATCATTCCGGTCTACAACGTAAAGGACACGCTGAAGCGGGCTGTGGATTCGGTGCTGAATCAAACCTATCCGGAGATTGAAATCATTCTGTCGGATGACGGCTCGACCGACGGATCTTCCGCGATGTGCGATGAGTATGCCGCAAAATACCCGGAAAAAATCCGTGTTATTCATGAAAAAAACGGCGGATTATCCGCAGCTCGCAACCGCGCGATGAAGCTTGTCAGCGGCAGGTACATGGGATTTCTGGACAGCGACGACTATATCCTGCCGGATATGTACGCGTATCTTTATGATTTGATGAAAAAAGAAGGCGCGGATGTGTCCATGTGCTCGTTTGCCAGAGACGAAAAAGATCTCGATCACGGTACGGAAGGCGAAACCGTAAAGGTGTATGAGGGTGAAAAAGAAATCCGGGAGTTCTTCTACAGGCTTCACGGTGAACCGAGTTTCTATTCGGTATGGAACCGTTTGTACAAAACGGAAGAAGTCAAAGACCTGCGGTTCCCGGACGGACATATCAACGAAGACGTGTACTTTACGTATCTGGTGTACCGGAAGAGTCATAAACTGGCGGTATCCAACCTGCGGAAACACTTCTACTACAAGAACCCGGTCGGAATCACCCGTAACGGATTAAGAGCCCGTGATGAAGACTTATTGTGGATCTGGGATCAGGTTGTTGAAATGGAGAAGGACACACCGTATGCGGAATACGCGGTGCTGAACCGTAAGCGCGCAAGTTTCACCTTATGCGCGAAGGCACTGGTATACGGGAAAGCCAAAGACGTGGATCCCGTAAAATACTGCGCCTGGAAAAAAGAAGTCAAAGAGAATTTTAAAGATTTAAGTGCCGGCGATTTCATACAGGGTAAGAGAAGGTTATTGCTGTATTGGATCGCAAAGGTATCAAGATAAAGAAGAAAGAAGGATGAAAAGATGTTGAATTTCTGTGTCGGACCGGTGATGTCATCGGAAGAAGTATTAAAAGTCGGAGGCGAACAGGTTCCGTATTTCCGTACACCGGAGTTTTCGAAGGTGATGCTGGAAAATGAAAAGATGGTGCGCGAATTCGCGAAGGCGGATGAGGATTCCCGGGTGGTATTCCTGACCGGTTCGGGTACGGCGGCCATGGAAGCGGCGGTCATCAATACTCTTTGCGAAGAGGATAAGGCCATTGTGGTCAACGGAGGAAGCTTCGGAGACCGTTTCGAAAAACTCTTAAAGATTCATAAGATTCCGCACGATGCGATCCGCCTGGAGGCAGGTCATCCCCTGACTGCGGAAGATCTGGCACCGTTTGAAGGAAAAGGCTATACGGCATTTTTGGTAAACGTGGATGAAACATCGACCGGTGTCTTATATGACATGGAGATGATTTCTGATTTCACCAAACGCAACGGAATCTTCCTGATCGCGGATGCGGTCAGCGCATTCCTTACCGACCCGTTTGAAATGAAGAAGTGGAATGTCGGCGTGATGCTGACGGGATCGCAGAAGGCTCTCGCATGTGCACCGGGTGTCTCACTGCTGGTTCTTTCGAAAGAAGCGCAGGAACGGATCGAACGGATTGACTGCGGATGCATGTATCTTAATTTAAAAGATGCACTGAAGAACGGGGAACGCGGTCAGACGCCGTTTACTCCGGCAGTCGGAACACTTTTACAGATTCATGCGCGCCTGAAATCTATTGAAGCCAAAGGCGGCGTGGATGCGGAACTGGAACATGCGGATCAGATGGCGAAGTACTTCCGTTCCAAACTTGCGGGGTTCCCGTTTGAAATATTCTCGCAAAGCCCGGCGAACGGTGTCACATCGTTACGCATGACCAACGGACAAAGCGCATACGATGTATTTACAATCCTGAAAGATGAATACGGCATCTGGGTATGCCCGAACGGCGGAGAACTGCGTGACAAAGTATTCCGCGTCGGACACATGGGAGATCTTCATGAAAAAGATTACGATATCCTGATGAACGCATTGAATGATTTAACGAAACGAGGTTTCTGGAAAGAGGGTTAGCCCTATGATCAAAGTTATTACTTACGGTACGTATGACCTTCTGCATGAAGGACATATCCGGTTATTGAAGCGGGCAAAGGCGCTCGGGGATTATCTGATTGTCGGTGTGACATCGGATGACTACGACCGTTCCCGCGGCAAAATCAACGTCAGCCAATCTTTGATGGAACGTATTGAGAATGTCCGTTCCACCGGTCTTGCGGATGAAATCATCGTCGAAGAATACGAAGGCCAGAAGATTGATGATATCCGCCGGTACGGAGTGGATATTTTCACGGTCGGTTCGGACTGGACCGGAAAATTCGATTACCTGAAAGAGTTCTGTCAGGTCATTTATCTGGAACGCACGCAGGGAGTTTCCAGCACGATGTTAAGGTCGAGCCGCGCCAGAGTACGTTTGGGTTTGGCGGGTGAGTCGACGATCCTGGAGAAATTTGTGCGTGAGTGCAGGTATGTCAACGGAGTGGAAATCTCCGGCATCTATAATGATGACCTTTCCAGAATTCCGGAGTCACTGAAGAGTCTTCCGTTTGTGACGGATAACTATGACGCGCTGTTGGAAAAGTCGGATGCGGTATATGTGATTACCCACCCGTCGCGTCATTATGACGATGTGAAACATGCGCTCGAACAGGGAAAACATGTAATGTGTGAATCTCCGATCGCGTTATCCGAAAACGGCTGTAAGGAATTGTTCGACCTGGCGGATTCCAAGGGGCTGACTTTGTTTGAAGGAATCAAAAATGCCTACTCTATGGCTTATTGGAGATTGATTCTGCTCGCAAAGGCCGGCAAGATCGGTGATGTGGTCTCTGTGGAAGCGACCTGCACAAGCCTGCGCGATTTGGATCTGAATGATAAGGAAACCCTGAAGCGTACATGGAACAGTGTGACGGCCTGGGCGCCCAACGGATTGCTGCCGGTGTTCCAGATTTTGGGAAGAGACTACAGGGAAATGCGGATCGTGACGCATATGCTGGATGAGGAAAGCCGCATGGACGCGTTCACAAAGATCGAATTTGTCTATCCGAATGCGGTGGCTTCCGTGAAAGTCGGAACCGGCGCCAAATCGGAAGGCCAATTAATCGTGTCAGGAACGAAGGGATATATCTTCGTACCGGCGCCGTGGTGGAAGACCGATTACTTTGAAATCCGGTATGAAGATCCGAATGAAAATAAGCGGTACTTCTATCAGCTGGACGGAGAAGGAATCCGCTATGAAATTGTTGCCTTCTCCAAGGCGATTGAAACCGGACGGAATTTCGTGTATGTTTCCCGCGAATCGTCCGAAGAAATTACCAAAGTTATGGAAGAATTCCATGAAGGAAACAAACTGATCAGAATTTAGTTAAAGGATACCGGTGCAATGTGGATTTATTACGGCAGTCTCTTTGCGTCGATGGTGCTGGCGCTTCTGTATAAGAACGCGGCGAAGACGCAAAAGACATTTAAAATAGGAAAAAAACGGATTCCGCAGAGGATCGTGTGGGGCATTTTGGTTCCGCTTCCTTTGATCATAGTGATGGGATTGCGTTCCTATGTGGGGCAGGATTATTACGAATACCTCAAAATTTTCGTGCGCACCGGCTACAACGTATCCAAGGAAATCGGATATACCGCTATCAGTAAGATTGCGGAATTCCTGTCCTTCGGCGCACCGGATAAGACGGTTTTGTTTATGCTGGTGGCGATCATCACGATGGGATTGTTTACAGCCGGCTGGATGCGTTATCCTTCCAAGAACCTCGCGATGACCGTCTACCTGTTCGTCACGATGGGTTACTTTATTTACGCGTTAAATATCCAGCGTCAGTATATTGCGATGGCCGTCATCATGTTCGGCATCAAATGGCTGAATGAAGACTGGAAAGACATGCCGAAGTTCTTCGCATGCGTCATCATTGCGTCATTATTCCATACATCGGCGCTCATCATGATTCCGGCATACTTCCTTCTTAGGAAGAACTGGCCGCTGCTGTTCTGGTTCTGCGTGTATCTTCTGGCAGGTGTTCTTTGCCTGATTAAGTGGCCGGTCATGAAGTTCGTCTATCATTACCTGGACGGCAAAGTCCGGTTTATCACGATGCTGACCTATTTTACGACGGAGTTCTCGCCGATCCTGATTGCGATCTTCGCAATCCTGTCGGTAATGGCGGTATATTTCCGCGGAAGACTGTTGCGCAAGAGCCCGCAGAACACGGTCTTGGTGAATTCGATGTTTACGGCTTTGCTGGGATACAGTTTCCTGACGTATATTTTCGGCGGTGCGATGATCGACCGGTTTACGCAATATTTCGCGATCATGTCGGTATTGTTCATCCCGGAAGTCATTAATGTGCTGAAGACCCGCAAGATCCGCATGCTCGGAAGATTTGTCGTGTACGGCGGATTCGGCGCGTGGCTGTTCAAGCGCTTATGGGATGACGGAAATGTTTGGAAGAATCTGGTTCCCTACGCATGGGAATTGCAGATGAATCCGGATACTGCCGGAAAGATTTTGATTGCGGTATTCGGCGTGGTTCTCGCAATCTTCGCCTATAAGAAGTATCATCGCCGCAAGGCTCCGGGCATTATGCGCGTCGGGGAAATTTTCCCGGTGCATTCCGGAAACTATCCTGTCTACAAAGAACCTCTTGTGTCCGTCATCATTCCGGTATACAACGTGGAAAAGTACCTTCCGCAGTGTCTGGATTCCCTGTTGGCACAAACCTATAAGAACTTTGAGGCAGTGGCAGTCAATGACGGAAGCCCGGACGGGTCTTTGAGAATCTTGGAAGAATACGCAAGGAAAGATTCCCGTATCAAAGTGTTTACGAAAGAAAACGGCGGAATTGCGGATGTGCGCAATTACGGCATTGAACACGCGTCGGGCGAACTTGTGGCGTATGTAGATTCCGATGATGCGCTTCATCCGGATTACCTGAAAGTGCTGGTAAGCACCTTAACGACCTATGATGCGGATATCGCTGCGGCAGGCTTTGTCCGGTACTATGAAGATAACGGGCGCATGGATGAAAGAATCCACGGCGTCGGAACCGTGGTGATGGACAGAGAAGCCGCCTTGAAGGATTACCTGTCACCGGCGACTCTGACGTCTGTCAACACGTGGAATAAAGTGTATAAGAAGTCTTTGTTTACGGAAAACGGAATCAAGTTCCCGGCCGGATTGATTTACGAAGATGCCCTTACGATGCATAAGATTTACATGTGCGCAAAAAGAGTTGTCTACACCGATGAACCGGTGTACTATTACCGTCAGCGGTTCGGCAGCATCATGAACGCGAAGTTTGATGACCGGTGTCTGGCGCTGAAGACGATTTATCCTTCCGTAAAGAAGGACTTGGAAGATGCCGGGTATACGCTGGAGCCGGAGCTTGAAAACTATAAGCTGGTAAATGATCTGAATATGATCAACGCAGTGGCGGACAGCGCCAAACCCGATAAGGCATTGTTTGAAGAAATGAAAAACGAGATTCTTTCTGCGAAGGAATCCTATTTGAAGAACCCTTATGTGACGCGCAAACAGAAGCTTGCGATGAAACTTATGGGAATGGGACGCCCGGTATACGTTTTTGTGCGCCGGATGTTAAAATGGTTGGGAAATATCTAACGGTGAAGTCATGAAGAAGAATGTAGTAAAGAATACAACGATGTTATATCTGATGAGTGCGGCGAAGCTGGTGTTACCGCTGATTTCGGTGCCGTACTTATCCAACGTATTATCGACCGAGGCGTATGGCTCGGTTGTTTACGTGAAATCAATCATGACGTTCATGCAGATTATCATCGATTTTGCGTTCGGTTTGTCCGGAACCAAGGATATTGTCCGTGCGCGCGACAGCAAAGAAAAAACAGAGAAGGAAGCTTCCTCAATCTTTACCGCACAGTTCTTCTTAGCATGCGGATGCTTCATCGTTCTGCTAGGAATGGTCCTTGTCATGCCGGTGTTTGACGGCGTGGAACTCTATACATTGCTGACTTTCGGACCGTGCTTCCTTTCCATCTTCATCATGAACTATCTGTTCCGCGGATTGGAAAAGATGGAAGTCGTAACCCTGCGCTTTGTCATCATGAAGAGTATTTCCACGGCGCTTACCTTTGTGTTTATTCACGGTGATCCGGATCTTTTATGGATCCCGGTGCTGGATATCTTCTCTTCCATGATCGCAATCCTGCTGGTGCGCCTGGAGATCAAAAAGTACGGCTATCAGATCCGTCTCTCAGGTTTTAAAACGGCGTGGAAGAAACTTACCGAAGCCGCCGTCTATTTCATTTCGAATATGGCGTCTACGGCGTTCGGTGCGCTGAATACATTCCTGATCGGTGTGTTTATGACCAAGACGGATACGGCATACTGGGGAAACGCCATGATCCTGATTTCGGCGATTCTTGCCTTATATGATCCGATTATTGACGGATTGTATCCTGAGATGATGCGTTCCAAAGATTTGAACTACATCAAGAAAGTGCTTGCGATTTTTATGCCGGTGATTGCGGCAGGCTGTGTGTTCTCGTTCTATGCGGCGCCGTTTGTGCTGGGGATCTTCGGGAAGGAAAAGTATATTTCGGCAATTCCGGTATTCCGCCGGTTGATTCCGGTGCTGTTCTTCAGTTTCCCGGCACAGATGCTGGGATGGCCTACTTTGGGCGCAATCAACCGTTCCAAGGAGACAACGGCCAGCACCATTATCGCCGCAATATTCCAGTGTACAGGATTGCTCGTGCTCGGAATTACACAGCACTTCAATCTGATTACCATAGCAACTCTGCGCTGTGTAACGGAATTCTTTATGATGTGTGTAAGACTTACGTTTGTATTGCGATTCCGCGATGAATTCAACCGCGGGGAAAAGAAGGCGGCCATATGACAGTGCTATCAAGCGGGGAGACAAAAAAGTGCCTCAAGAAGATTCTGGATGTGTTTGATGCGTATTGTGTCAAACACGGAATAGAATACTGGATCGATTACGGAACACTGCTGGGGGCAGTGCGTCACAAGGGATTTATTCCGTGGGATGACGACATCGATGTGACGATGCCGCGCAAGGAATATGAGAAGCTCAATGAATGCACAAAGAGCGATCCGTTCCCGGCACCCTATGAATGGATTTCCTTTGAAAACGGCAAGAGCGATTATCCGTTCGGGAAACTGGTGGATACGGATACCGAAGCCGATTCGCTCCTGAATGTAAAAGATACGAGTCTTTGGATCGATGTGTTCCCGCTGGACGGAGTTCCGGGGGGCGAAGAAAGAAAGACGCTGCTGGCGAATGAACGGAACACTATTGCGTGGTTTAACCGGTCCAACGCGAAGTACGGAACCGGCAGCAATGAACTCAAAAAAGTTGCCCGGATTCCCCTTCTGATGTACGCCAAGAAGAAAGGTTCCCGGCATTACGGGAAAATACTGCGGGATGCCGCGGTAAATTATCCGTACGAATCATATCCTGAGATTGCGAATACGGTATGGGGAGATGCGTACGGGAAGGAAGTATTCTCCAAGGAAGATATCTACCCGCTGGAAAAAGTGATGTTTGAAGGAAGCGAGTATCCGGCGGTTCGTGAATACAAAAAAAGACTGAAGAATCTATACGGTGAGTATATGAAGCTGCCGGATGAGAAAGAACGCCGGACACATTCAAGGCAGGTATCCGGAAAAGAGGGAACTATGAGGGAATTATCAGTTACAGAGTACAAGAAAATGACGTATGACATTCTCGTGAGTATTGCGGAATACTTAGAGAAACACAACCTGAATTATGTGCTGTTCTACGGGACGCTTTTGGGCGCAGTGCGTCACAAGGGATATATCCCCTGGGATGATGATATCGATATCGCAATGCCGAGACCGGATTATGAACAGTTCAGAAAACTTTTGGAGAAGGAACCGATTGCGCCGTACTACATTCCTGCGAGCGTGAGGGACGGAAACTCCGGGTATCCGTGGACGTATATCATTGATACGCGGACCAAGATCGAACACGGTCCGATCGCGATGGAAGAAAACCTGTATGTGGATGTGTTCCCGCTGGACGGATTGCCGGATGACGAAGAAAAGGCGAAGGCAATCTGTGCGGAAGAACGGAAGTATCACCGGAATCATATCCGCTCGCGCTATCCCTACAACAACGGAGGTATCTCGGTGCGGAATGTCCTGAAGCTTCCGCTGTTATGGGCGATGCATCATGTAGGGCCTGCGGGATTTGCGAAGAAGATGGAAGATCTGGCGCAGACCTATCCGTACGATACCGGGAAACGTACGGCGGTGCTGAACTATTTCCCGGATGAAAAAGAAGTGTTCGAACGGAATGATATTTTCCCGGCGAAGGAATTGGAATTCGAAGGAAGACTGTTCAAAGTTCCCGGGAATTATGACAGAATCTTAAGTATTATGTTCGGCAATTACATGGAGCTGCCTCCGGAAGACCAACGCGTAGGCTACATCCATAAGGCATACTTATTAGACGAAACGGAGAACCGGCATGAGAGAACTCAATCTGAACGACATCCAGAAACTGGAAACCGAAATGTTGATTCAACTGACGGATTACATTGACCGTCACAACCTGAAATACTACCTGTATTACGGCACTTTATTGGGAGCCGTAAGGCACAAGGGCTTTATTCCGTGGGATGATGATGTGGACATCATTATGCCAAGACCGGAC